>CAIZMS010000338.1 GCA_903934155.1 uncultured bacterium
CTCGCGGGTCTTTCCGACGCCGGCGAAGACGATGCGATTGGCTTCCGCTCCCGCTCGCAGAACCCGGAAGAGTTCGCCGCCGGAGACGATATCGAACCCTGCCCCTTCCTGGGCCAGGGTTTTGATGACGGCGATATTGCTGTTGGCCTTCACCGAGTAGCAGATCATGGGCTTCACCTCGGCCATCGCGGAGGCGATGGCGCGATACCGATCCCGGAGATGATTCTTGCTGTAGACATAAAGAGGGGTGCCGTAACGGAGCGCCAGATCCTCCACTGAAACCCCTTCAGCGAACAATATTCCCGACTGATAAGTAAATGCCTGCATAACGTCCTTACTGTTCCGTTTTGTGATCGTGAATAGCTATCACAAAGGGGTAGGGAATGTCAAAAGCGGCAAAAGGGTTTTTCGACCAGGGCTTTCCGATGGGGCGAAAGCAGACTTGCACAGCGATGACGGCAGGTATAGATAGCAGGCATGTCATGCACCTGCACAACCGGTCAGCCGAGGGACTGGCGTCATCTTCTGGCTTTGGCAAGCCTCGTCGCCGCCGGCCTGCTGGCATTCAGCAACGGGTTTGATGGCCAGTTCTTTTTGGACGATGTGAAAGTGATTGTTGATAACGTCCGGATCCGCCATGTTCTTCCCCGTACGATGGGCGAATGGCTTGGGCCGCGGGCAACGGTTGATTTCACCCTCGCGGTGAATTATGCCACGGGCAGGTTGAATCCGGCGGACTATCATGCGGGCAACCTGCTTATTCATCTGGTGTCAGGACTGATCCTTTTCGGACTCTTGCGACGAACCTTGGCGCTGTCCGGAAGTCCCCCTGGTATTCGGCAGGCTTCCGGCCTCATCGCATGGAGCGGGGCACTGATGTGGATGGTCCACCCCCTTGCCGGGGCCGCTGTCCAGTACGTGTGCCAGCGCTACGAGCTCATGGCGGGGTTATGCACCCTTCTGACGCTCTATGCCGTATTGCGGGGCGCCACGGGCGGGGATCGGCCTGTGGTCTGGTATGCGGCCGCCATCGGCGCTTGTCTTGTGGGAATGAGTTGCAAGGAGACGATGGTTGTCACACCCCTTCTGGTGTTGGCTTATGATCGCGTCTTTTTGGCTGGATCCTGGAGTGAAGTGTGGGCACGGCGCCGTTTCCTGCATATCGGCCTGATCGCAACGATCCTTTATCTGGCCTTGCCGTTGATACTTCCGAAGTTGGCGGCGGGAGTCCACGACTATCAACCGGAAGGGCTCTCTCTGGCCTACCTTTCGGCCCAGGCTCGTGTTGTGTCCCATTATCTCAGGCTTTCGGTCTGGCCTCACCCGCTTTGCCTTGATTATGGCTGGGCGACCCCTTCTGAGTCTTTTGGAAGTGCCTGGTCAGCCTTGCCTGTTGTTCTGGTTGTGGTGCTGACGGTGGTGCTGTTTGTGAAGGCAAAGCCAAGACTTGGATTTCTAGGCCTCTGGTTCCTGTTACTCTTGTCCCCCACATCCAGTGTTTTTCCGCACACGGATCTGGCTTTTGATCACCGGATGTATTTGCCGCTGGCTGCCCTGACTCTTGGCTGTACCTTGGGGATCGTGTTCTTGGCGGGGCGGGTGAGTTCTCCCGCAGGCCGGATCCTTGGGGTGGCGCTGCCAACCCTGGTTGTGGGCGTGGCCCTGGGAATGGCGACGTATAGCCGAAATCGCGACTATCAGGATGCGGTGCAGATGTGGCGCTCGGTTCTGGAGAGTCGGCCGGATAACACACGCGCTGCAGTATGCCTCACGGGTGAGTTATATGCCCGTGGGAGTGATCGCGATGTCATCCTGACGTCCGGGCGCGTTCTTGACAAAATTCCCCCGTTGGATCCCAAGGCCCCGCTTGACCAGCGCCGGATTGTGGATCTTTCAAAATTGCTCACCAATCTGGGATTGGCACAACTGCGCGAAGCCTCCGGAGCCGAGGCTGTGGCCACGCTCAGCCGGGCCGTGGAAATGGCACCCGGCAATACGCAGGCGCGGCTGGCGTTGGCTTCTGCTGCCCTGACTCTGGGCGATACGAACACGGCGCTCAGGGAGGTCGGCATGACGTACAACCTCGCGCCGCAGAATCCGGATGTGATTCAGGCCATGGCCGATCTGCTGGCGATTACCGGACGACCCGGGGAGGCTGTCGCCTTGTACCGGAAAGCCCGTGGGATGCTTCCCGATCAGCCGACCCTCCAATGCCGGCTCGCCTGGTTATTGGCGACCTGCCCTGACGCGGCGATTCGCAATGGCGAAGAGGCGTTACGTCTTGCCCGGGTCTTTGCCGGTAATGGTGGTGCAGGCCCCGAGGTCGAAGCGCTTGAAACTCTGGCGGCCGCATTGGCGGAATCCGGCGATCCGGCTCATGCCGCGAAGATCCAGGCGGAAGTCGTTGACCGACTCGGGTCGACACCGGCTCGGTTGGCCCGGTTGGTCGCCTATCGTGCAGGGCAGCCCTGGCGGGATTCGCGTCTGGCTCCAGTGCCCGTCTCGGGCGCTGGCAGGTGAATTCATTGTTTCTTGTTTCTAGAAAGGCGGTTTGTAATACTCGCCGCCAATTCGACCGGATGAACGGCAGGGGAGTGTAAAATTATGGACACAGTGAAAACGCTTCGGAAACTCGGGGAAAAGCATGGGACTCCCCTTTTTGTGGTCGATCACAATGTCCTCCGCAAAAACTACGCCACGTTCAAGAAATATCTACCCCGCGTCCAAGCCTACTATGCGGTAAAGGCCAATCCCGATCCTGCGATTGTGAAGACCCTTTTTGATGCGGGCTCGAGCTTTGATGTCGCCTCGATGCCGGAGTTCAACATCGTCTATGATCTGATCAAGCGCATGCCGGCCCGGCAGCGGCAGGACTGGATCTGGGATAAAATCATTTACGCCAATCCCATTAAGGTCAACGATGCCCTCCGGGAGTTGGATCAATACAAGGCCCTGGTCACCTACGATAACCACGAGGAGATTCGGAAGATCAAGAAATACGCCCCCAACTCGGGGCTTGCCCTGAGACTCAGCGTTCCCAATACGGGCGCCATGTGCGAACTCTCCTCGAAATGCGGTGCCGCCTCCGGCGAAGCCGTGGATCTCATTCTGGCGGCCGACAAGGCCGGGCTGGTCGTGGAAGGACTGAGTTTTCATGTCGGCAGCCAGACCACCAATTTCGAGAATTTCGTCCAGGCCATCAATCTGGCGGCCAGTATTTTTGAGGAAGCCAAGGGGCGCGGCTACACCAAGATGAACCTCCTGGATATCGGCGGTGGCTTTCCGGCGCCCTACGATGAAACCGTGAAACCCTTTAGCGAACTCGCCCGCAAGATTAACGCCGAGTTGAATCGGCTATTCCCGAAGGATATCCAGGTCCTGGCCGAACCGGGCCGGTTCATGGTGGCGACGGCTGGCACCGCGGTCTCCCAGGTGATTGGCAAGGCGCGGCGAAATGGGAAATTGTGCTACTACATTGACGATGGCGTCTACAATACCTTCTCCGGCATCATTTTTGACCATTGCCAGTATCACCTGAAGGCGTTCAAGAAGGGGCCGAAGGAGATTTGTACCGTGTTTGGTCCGACCTGCGACGCGCTCGATGTGATATCCATGTCGGAAGAATTGCCCACCAATCTTGAGCGGGGCGATCTCGTGTACAGCCGGAACATCGGGGCCTACAGCGTGGCTTCAGCCACGCACTTTAACGGGTTTGAGCCGGCCAAGATTGTGCATATTAACCGGTGAACGGGTGATATCCGCCCGTTGAAAACTTTGGAGGGCCACGCTTTGTCGTGGCCGGGGAAAAGCAGGACGCGACAAAGCGCGTCCCTCCAAAAGTGGTGTC
>CAIZMS010000339.1 GCA_903934155.1 uncultured bacterium
CTTGTCATCAAAGAAATAGGCAACCATGGCCAACCCAAGACCCGAACCAACACCCGCCACCAGAACCGCAATCAGAACTTTAAACGGATCCGGCCAGACGGTCTTCTCATCCGTTCTGACAGGCTGGACAATGACAAAATGCTCCCCCTTGATCTCCTGATCCACCTTCATGTCGCTCAGCTTGATCTGCAGCTGGGCATGCATCATTTCAAGCCGGGTCACCGCAGACTGCAACTGCCTAAGCTCCGAGGTTTTCTTGCTCGCCATCAAGTACGAACTGCGCCACCGCCGCTGGGCCTCGTCCAGCGCATCCAACTGGTAGGAGATAGCCGCCACCCGCTCCTGCACCTTCGAGTATTGAAGATCCGTCTGAAGATCAATGTCCTTATGGAACGCTGCAATTTCATCATCCAGGGCGCGCAATTTCGGATTCCCAGGCTGGGTGTAAACCGCCAGCTCCTTCCGCTGCTGCTCCAGACGAGCCAGCTTAAGCCGGGCATCCTGCCAGCTCTTCCCGTCATCCAACTCCGCGACGGCCTTCTCGGATTCCTTCACGCCCGTTCCGCCCTCAACCGCATTCGTGGAGGCCGTCGGAGGCGCAATGGCTCCCGTTGTCTTGGTCATGGCAAGGGCCGACTGGATCAACTCCATCGATTGCCCCTTTAACTTCGGATACTGCACCTCCAGCATCCATTTCTCGGTGCTGAGTTGCTGTTGTCGCCCCACCAGTTGATTCAAATACCCCAATTCAAGACTTCCCTTGGCCTGAACATACTCCATCTGGTTCACGCGCTGAAATTCAATCACATCATCCTCGGCCGAACGGATCTGATCCCGCAACCGAATCAACTCCTCCTCCAGGATCCGGGTAGCCGAACCATAGGACTGCTGTTTGATCAAGGCGCGCTGGATTTGGAATTCTTTTATCGCCTCCTTGAGAAACGCCCGAGCATAAGCCGGATGGGCATTGCGCACATCCAGATGCATGGTAATGCCAGATTCCGGACGTCCTGACCGGACCCTTCCTCCTCCCGACACCTTGTAATTCGGCAACAACTCATCGGCATCACCCCCCAGTCGCTTCAACCAGCGGGACGCCAGACGCTCCACAATGCGCTTTTGAAACCCTTCGCTTTCCAGGAGGTCGATGTGGGTTTGACTTTCCGTCCACCGGTAATTCTGGGAGTCGATCTGCGTAGAGGGATCCCGATAAATCATGATGGCGGCAGAGGTCGCATATTGCTTCGGGGCGAATTGGAGATACAATACTCCGCCCAGCAGACAGTACAGGAAACAAATGACGATCAACTTCCAGCGAAAAACCAGAATCCCGAGATAGATCCGGGGATCAACTTTTTTTTGCTCAAAACTATCGGGTGTCGCCATAAAGCATATGTTCTCCGAAGGGTCAACACTAGCCGTTTTGCCCCTGAGATGGCGAATTAAAAAATCAGAAGAATGAGATCTTCCGGGCGGGCACAACAATACGATCGCCTGTTTCCAGAACGATGTCGTCTTCCGGTTTGCCATTGTTCATCAACTTATCCCCATCAACCAGAAAACTCTTTTCCGTTCCATCCTTGTTCCGCCGAACCACGGTGATCTGATCCGCCTTCGCAAAACGCGGCAACCCGCCGATCTTGAACAGCAGATACATCAACGTACACGGCTCGTTTTCCGCAAACTCGATGACTCCCCGGCGCGGAACTTCACCCAATAGCACAACACGCTTGCCGCCCGCACCAGCAGAACCGACATTCCCCGTAACCCCCGGGGCCGTATCGGAAGCAGGCGTAAACAAATAGATCAGATCATCGTTCCTCAAAAAGACGTCAGGAACCTTCAACTGTCCGTCCTCGGTCACCAGGGAAGAAACCTCTCCCTCCGCCGCAGGACCGAACGGCGTTTTTAAGCCGCCCCGGACAATTTTCACCCGGCAATTTTCCCGGTTTCCGCGAATACCGCCAGCCCGGCGAAGGGCATCACTCAGCGAAATGGTGGCCCCGGGTCCGATTTTAATGTCTCCGGGCATCTCAACAGACCCCTGAACTCCGACACGATCATAAGACGCCTTGGCCAACTTGACCGACACGGTCGCGGTTTTCAAATAGCGGCCTTCCAAGACCCGTTTTACCTCGGCCTCGGCCTGCTCAATCGACATATCTGGCAGAAAAACCAGTCCGACATAGCCGAAATCAATGGCCGAAGCATCGTTGACCATGTACCTCCCGTTCAGACTAGGATCCTCGCTCACTGAAATCCACAACACCGAATCAGGCTGAATCGTTGGAATCGCTGGTTGGGGAGCAGGCTGCTTCGGAACAATCCCGGCCACTAGCGTAGATCCAGTGGGCGATCCAACCGGAAGTAAAGCCGCAGGCAACACGCCAGGGTTAAGCGTGGCTGGAACAGACGCCACCACCGGGGCAGCCCCTTTCGATTCCGCAACCTCGGGCTTCGAGGAAACTGAAACGGCAGGAACGGGTACCGCCGAGACAACAACCGCTGGAGCAACAGAAACAGAGGAAGGACGCGCCATCGAAACGGGAGGCGGCTGGGTTATGGAGACAGGCGAAGGGGAGGCTTGAACAGGGGCTGACAAACCACTCCCTCCCGCTGAACTCCGCATGGCATCAGCCAGTATTCCGGCTACATAATCATCTTCGGAAGAAGAGGTTAAGCATCCTGATGTCAGGAACAAGCCAGCTAAAACCAGAAAAAGGGAAGCCCGCGTAAAACAAAAACGCGTCCCCCTGTTTATGTAAGAGATTATCCCATTCATAGGAAAAACCGGTTGCACCACAACGCAAACCCGCCCCCACTCGATACTTCTCGCGTATTAGAAACTTTACTCCCTCTCCTGTCAACCCGAAATAGCATTCAAAAATACTAAAACCACCCGGTCTGCTCGCGTTCCCGGCGAGTCATCTCATCCTGAAGTTCACGAGCCCGGACATCCATCGCGGTGGATCGTTCGGGGCTTTTCATGATCAAGGATAAACTTTCACGCGCTTCCTTGTATTTTCCGAGCCGGATCTGGGCTTCGGCTGCATTCAAATACACTTCAAGCCACGCATACTCCCCTTTTTTCACCATCGTCAGGGCTTTTTTCATGTACAGCTCGGCCTGCTTCAGATCCCCCATCCGCATAAAAACAAGGGCCGCCGTGTCATAAATGGCAAAATCATCCCGCCTGGCCTTGATCAATTCGGGCAGCAATACCGCCGCTTCCCCGACATACAGGGGATCCTGGGCCAAGGTAAAAATCAAATTGTTCAGCACATTCACATCGTCAGGATACTTGAACCGGCATGATTTCAGGATCTTCGCGGCTCGCGACAGGTTTCCCTCGCGCCGGGCCGCCTCGGCCGCCAGAAGATAGGTTCGGGGCAAAGCCTGTTTCTGCCCTTCTTCCCGGGCTAAAGCGTCCTCCAGAACTCCCAGGGCCCGCTCCGTCTGCCCCTTCCTGAAATAAACTTCGCCCAATTGAGCCGCCCAGATTCCCTCCCGGGGATAGTGGGAGGCCAGTCCTTCCAAAGCGCGAATGACATCCGGATCAGCCTGTCCCGCCTGCCCCTTGATTCCGATAATGATCTTGTAGAAGGGCCAGGGCTCCAATGCCTGTTCTGTTCCCGCACGCGCGCAGGCCAAGGCCCAAGGATAATTTTTGGTTTTAACAGCCACCATCACCCCCAGCACCGTGGCCGGAAGCAGGCCCTGCCCCTTCTTCATCGCCGCCCGGGCAACCACACAGGCGGCATTCGTGAAGCCCTGTCTCAGCCAGTAGTCCCCCGCCCGAACCAGA
>CAIZMS010000340.1 GCA_903934155.1 uncultured bacterium
CCGTTCCATCAGGACATACATGGCGGGCAGGACGAGCAGGGTTAACAGTTGGGAGGTGATGATGCCGCCCATGACGACCACTGCCAGCGGCTTCTGGATGTCGGCACCGGAGCCGGTGGCATAGAGCATGGGAAGATGCCCGATGAAGCTGGTCAGCGCCGTCATCAGCAGTGGACGGAACCGGACATCGCACCCGGTGCGGACCGTGTCGGCCAGGCCCAGTCCGCTGTCACTCAACTGGCGGAAAAAAGCGACGAGCACCACGCCATTCTGCACGGCGATGCCCAGCAGGACGATAAAGGCAACGGCCGATGAAACGGAAAGATTGATTCCGAAGGCCGCCACTGCCAGAACGCCGCCCACCAGGGCAAAGGGCAGATTCGCGAGGACGAGCAGGGAATGCCGGATCGAGCCCAGCGCCGCAAAGAGCAGGATGAAAATCAGGATCAGGGCGATGGGTACCACGATGGATAATTGGCGCATGGCGCGCTGCTGGTTTTCAAACTGGCCCCCGTATTCAATGAAATAGCCCGGCGGTAACTCGCGGGATAACGGGGCGAGTTTCTGCCGGATGTCTTTGACGAAACCACCGAGGTCGCGGCCGCGGACATTGGTCTCGACGACTACCCGGCGCATCCCGTTTTCGCGGCTGATCTGGGCGGGCGATTCGATGCGCGTGAACGATGCCAACTGATCGAGTGGCACCCGTTCCCCGCCGGGGGCGACGATCCATAGCCGTTTAATGGCTTCCTCGTCCCGGCGCGATTTTTCCTCGAATCGCACGACCACGGCGAAGCGTTTTTCGCCTTCAATGAGTGTGGTGGCCCGGGTGCCGGCAATGGCGCTTTCGATGGTGTCGTTGATGTCGCCGATCCGGATGCCATGGCGGGCCGCCGCCTGGCGGTCGATCACCACATCCAGTTGGTTCATTCCGGTGACCTGTTCGACCTTGGTGTCCTGGGCCCCGGGCGCCGAACGGATGACGCCTGCCGCGCGATCGGCAAATTGCCGGATCAGGGTGAGATCGGGGCCGAAGATCTTCACAGCCAGGTCGCTCTTGATTCCCGAAATCAGTTCATTGACGCGCAGGGCGATGGGCTGCGAGAAGGAAAAGCGGAGGCCGGGAATGATGGAAAGATCCCGGTTAATGGCGTCCACAAGGTCTTCCCGGTTGCGTCCGGATGACCATTGCTTCCGGTGCCTGAGGACAATAAAGACATCTGTCTGTTCGGGGCCCATGGGGTCTTCCGAAATTTCGGCCCGCCCGGTCTTGCAGATTACGCTCTCGATTTCCGGAAACCGGCGCAGTTGTTTTTCCATGAAATCAGCGACCCGCACCGAGCCTTCGATCGAGGCGTTGGGGAGCCGGACCACATTGATGGCGATCGCGCCCTCATCCAGCGCCGGCATAAACTCCGTTCCGATGAAGGGAATGGCCCCCAGTGAGGCGACCAGGATTCCCGCCGCCAGGCCCAGGGTCAGGCCCGGGCGTCGCATCGCCCGGTCAAGCAGGGCCAGATAGCCGTGATGGAACTTTTTGATGAACCCGAATTCACGCTCCGGTTCCTGCTTGAGTGCCAGGTCGGCCAGCACGGGAATCGTCGTGAACGCAACGCCTAGCGAAACCAGAAGGGCGATGAGCAGGGTCAGCGCCAGCGGGGCGAACATCTTTCCCTCGATACCCTGCAGGGTGAACAATGGAACCAGGATGATGGCGATGATCATTACCGAAAAGGCCACCGGACGGCCGACTTCCTGAACGGCCTCAATGATGACGGTCCGCCGGGGGTCATGCAGGCGATGGGCGAGTTGACGCCGGATGTTTTCGATCACGACAATCGAGGCATCCACCACCATGCCCACCGAAAACGCCAGCCCCCCGAGGCTCATCAGGTTGGAGCTGAGGCCGGCCCAGCCCATGAGGATAAAGCTGACGAGGAAGGTGAGGGGCAGGGAGAGTACCACAATCAGGGCCGTTCGAAGTTCGGCAATGAACAGGAACAGAATCAGGATCACGAAGAACGAGCCTTCCATCAAGGCGGTCATGACGGTGGAAATACAGGCCTTGACCAATGAGGTGCGGTCGTAGAATACATTCACCCGAACCCCCTCGGGGAGGGTGCCGCGAACCTTGTCCAGGGCTTCCTTGACGCGGGCGACCACCTCTCGGGAATTTTCGCCCTTGAGCATGATGATCATTCCGGCCACGACTTCGCCGCGGCCATCCCGGGTGACGGCGCCCTGGCGCGGTTCGGTGCCGATCACCACCTCGGCCACATCCTTCACCCGCACGGGGGTGCCATCCATCGCCTTGATCACCAGTTGCTCGATGTCGGGAATGTCCTTGAGCAGTCCCACGCCCCGCAAATAGACCTGTTCCCAGCCGCTGACGAGGACTCCTCCGCCTGCGTTGGCATTGCCACGCTCCACGGCGGCGGTGACCTCGGCGACAGTCAGTTTGTATTGGGCCAGCTTTTCAGGGGTCAGCAGGATCTGATACTGCCGAACCGCGCCTCCGAAACTGTTCACCTCGTTGACACCCGCCACTGGTTTGAGCATGGGTGCCACAAGCCAGTCCTGGAGGGTGCGTAGTTCCATGGCATTGTGCCGGTCACTCTCCAGGGTATATTGGAAAATTTCACCCAAACCGGTGCTGAGCGGGCCCAACTCGGGTTCCACCCCCGGGGGTAACTGATCCCGGGCCATGGCCAGCCGCTCGAAGACCACCTGGCGCGTCCAGTAGGTGTCGACCCCGTCTTGGAAGATGACGACGACCTGCGACAGGCCTGCCCGGGAGAGGGATCGGACCTGGGTGACCTTGGGAAGGCCCCGCATGACCTGCTCAAGGGGATAGCTGATCCGTTGCTCGACATCAACGGCCGCCAGACCACTCGCCTTGGTCAGGATCATGACCTGGGTGTTGGTAACGTCCGGAAACGCATCGATGGGGAGGGTTCTCCAGGCGACAAACCCCGTCAGGGCGAGGGCGATAGTGCCGAGCATGACCATGAGTCGCTGGGCGAGTACGGCTTTAATCAGAATGTTAAACATGGCAATGATTCCTTAATCCGCGCAACCGGCGCCCATTTTCTCGCGCAACACATCCGACTTGAGGAGAAAGGCGCCTTCGGTAACGACTTTCTGTCCCTCTTCCAATCCCTCCAGGATTTCGATTGAATCGTTGAAGTCGCGTCCCTTTTTGACGGGAGTGCGGATGTAATAGTCGTCCTTCAGATGGGTGAAAACAAAGCACTGGCCCTCGTCCTCCAGAACGGCATTGCGGGGAACCGCCAGAACGTCCTCGTTACGGATCCAGGTCAAGGTAGTTTTGCAGAACATTCCGGGTCTGAGCAGTCCTTCCGGATTGGGGATCAGGGCGCGGGCTTTGACCGTGCGGGTGGTTTCATCCATGGTGGCCCCGAGGGTTTCAAGCGTGCCCTGGAAACGACGCCCGGGGAAGGCCCGGGTTTCAAGGGTCACCGACAGCGGTGATTTTGCGGCGGCCTCAAGGACGGCGGCGAGGTCGCGCTCGTAGAGGTCGAGCCAGACCCAGACGGACGAGAGATCCGACACGATCATGGCCGTCTGGCTAGGTTGAATGCGATTTCCGCTGATCGCCTGCTTTTCAATCAGGGTTCCCGCGCAGGGAGCCCGGAGGGGAAGGGTGCGGGGTGAATCTCCCGTGAGGGCGGCCAGTTCAGTCTCCGAGAAACCCATGGTTTTGAGGGTATGGGCGGCGGCATCCCGATCCGCTTTGATCGTTTCATAACGAAACCCGGCCTCATCCGCTTCCACCTGCGCCGAGACTTTTTGCTCGGCGAGATCCTTCTCCCGTTTGAAGTTGCGCAGGGCCGTTCCGGTCAGGGCACGGTATTTAACATAGGCGTTGATCGCCTCTCCCAATTCGGCGCTCTCAAGCTCAGCCAGAATGTCGCCGGGTTTCACGAGGGAGCCCATGTCTCCCCTGACATTCCGGAGAATGCCGGGGACGGGAGGTGAGATGCGTACGGTGCTGTTTTCGTTGAGCCCGACTTCGCCGACTGCGGCGAGTCCCTGTTCGGGTTTCTGCCGGGTGGCGGCCCCGAATTGAACCAAGGCGGGACTGTTGGTGCCGGGGGTGAGCAGCGCCGGGGCCAGCTTGACCACGCCGGGTTCATACCGGCATTCATCGCAGGTATAGATCAGGATTTTATGCTCGCACATGCGCTTCAGGAGACCGCCTTCGGGCTCCTGTGCGGAAACCTGAAGCAGGGGGGTCAGCAGGCTCAGAATGCCCACGAATACGATGGTTGTTGCTTTTGTTGTCATGAAAGTCCTTTCATTAAGGTTTGTTAAAAAAAGTAATTTTCGAGATTTCGCCGGTGAGTCGGCCGATGGCGGCCAGGGTTTTATGGTAGTCTGCGAGGGTGTTGATCCATCGGGTGCGGAGGGTTACAAAGGTGCGTTCCGCGTCAACCCATTCAAGGTATGAGAATTTCCCCTGCTCATAGCCGATCCTGGCTTTCTCCATGGCGTCGCGGGCAGCGGGGAGAGCCTTGTCGCGGAGGGCCACGATCTCGTGCCAGGCGTTTTCGGTTGCGGCGAGCAGGGCCTCATGATCGACTTGTTGCTGCAGCATGACCGCCTGTTGAAGCTGTTCGGCTCGTGATACTTCGTGACCGGCTTTTCGAATGCCCGCCCGGTTCCGGTTGAAGAGGGGAATGGGCAGGGCGATGCCGCCCACCCAGGCGAATTCCTCGTTGTTCTCGAACCGACGCAGCCCGGCTGAGACGACGACATCGGGATAGGCCATGGACTTCTCGCGGTTTAAGGCGGCGTTCCGGGCAGCGAGTTCAGATTGCGCCCGGGCAACGGCCGGGGCGGTGGAAGGAGATTCCGTTTTGGAATCGGGGGGACTCCATTCCTGAACCGAGTCAAGCCGTCCTTTCAGGGTAATGAAATCGGGCTTGGGTTGACCCCAGAGGACGGCCAGTCGGCGGTGAGCCAGCTGGGTCTGGCGGCGGGCCTTCTCCCATTCCACTTCGGCCAGCGTGGACTCGACTTCAGCCCGTGAGGCTTCCAAGGGAGGCACTTTGCCTGCCTGGACCCGCTTTGAAACCAGGCGGGAACGTTCCCCGGTGAGTCGCAGGTTCTCCCCGGAAATCGCTTCCTGTTCTGCGGCTTGCAGGGCTTCCACATAGCGTTCCACGAGGGATTGCCAGAGCTCAAGTCGGCAGGCTTTCTGTTCCGCCAGGGAAAGGGCTTTTCCGGCGCGGGCTTCCGCAGTCCGAGCCCCGCGCTTTCCGCCGGTTTCGACGGGCTGGCTGATCAGCAAGGTGGTTTCGGCGGAGTCCCACCCGGAATTCGGGCCGGATCCTTCGAAATTTTCGGCCTCTACCGAGAGTTCGGGATTGAGTCTGGTTCCCGCCTGTGTGGCGGCGCTTTGGGATGCCTCCACGCTGGATTGTGCTGCGGAGAGGGTCGGGTTGAGCCGCTGGATTTTCTCCCAGGCCTGCTCAAATGAAAGCGTGGCGCCGTTGGCTTTCATGGCAGACGGAAGGCTGAGCGCTACGCCAATGAAAATGAAAAGCTTTGTAAATGAAGTCATAAAACCCCTGAAACATCATGAGTATTGAATTTGAAGCGGGGTCGTTAGACCGGCACTTCAGAGTCGAAACGGATTGGCCGGAAGGATCAGGCAATCGGGGGACGGAAGATGCGTGAGGCGAAAGAAAACGCCGTTGAGGATGGAGTCATTGGAAACAATCGGTCTGAAACGGAAGGAGACAGATGAGATAGATCCGCCAAGGTCGCTTCGGCAGGGGAATGTGTCACGCAAGAGCATTCCAGAGTGCATCCGTCATCATGACCATGGGTGTCACAGGGGGAAAGACAACCCAGCAAGGCGAGAGCCAGCATGATTCGGATCATCAATGAAACTTTTTTGTACATGGGGATTAGAACTCTAGGATTTTGCGGGGAGGCCGTCAAGGGGCCAGTCGTCTTTTCAGACTTTGATAATTCTGGCTTCTTTTTCGGGGTGCACGCCGGATAATTTGGAGAGGTAGCGTTCTGAGGAATAGTGGGAGATTTTCCTCAGTTGGTCGAGGATTTGGGTCATGGATTCGAGGGCGGCCTCGCAGTCGGAAAGCATCAGGGGCAATTCCTGGGGGGTGGCCGCGTGTTTCATGCGATATAAACACATGCTCATGACCGTCGCGGGTTGTCCCAGATGATGGCACATGGCTCCAATACTCTCGATCATGACGCGTTGACGTTCTGCTTCGAGTTCCTCATCATGGCGTGTTTTCAACATCCGGATGCGGTCTTCCGCGATCTTGACGATGCGTTCCATATGGTGTTGGACGGCGGCCAGATCGTCCTCATCCTGCGCGAGGGTGACCTGATTGGGAATTCCGCCGTCGGCCAGGGTGCTCAAGTAGCGGCGTAACCGGACGATGTTCACGGGGTACTTGAGGAGGAGGGCGTAGCCCAGCGAAGTCACGAGGGCGATCACGACGCCGAGTCCCCAGGCGGACATTAACGGCAGGGAGGTTCCATCGAGATGGTATTTCCATGCCCAGGCGAGCATCAGCGCCGGCAGGAGGGTGATGAGAGTGGCGGCCACAGTGACTTGTCCCCAAGCGCCCCGTCGTGAGAGGGAGAGCGACTTTTGATTCACGCGCGGGTGGCGGCTAAAATCGTCAGCGTTCATGATTCAAAGGTAAGCCTGCCCCTCCGTGGGGTCAAGGTGTTTGATGAGGCTACAGGGGTGCGATTGCACAATAGTGCACTCGCACCGAATTCAGAAGCCAGAATTCAGAAGTTGTAGGCCAATGAGTTATGTCTGTTATCAGGTAATTGCGTAAGTTGTTGGATATCAATTCTGACTCCTGACTTCTGACTCCTGACTTCTCGGGGCGATGCAACGAAGTGAAATCGAACCCAGGCTACAACCACAGGGGTTGGTCGCCGGGCGATTGGGCGTCGAGGTGGCCTGAGGCGAGAAGGATGTCAAGTTGGGCCAAAAGACGAGTCTGGTCGCGCGGGAGTCGCGCTTCCAGGGGGATGATGTTTGAACTGTGGTTGGCGCGGAAAACGGTGTTGGTCAGGTCCAGCGATTGAACAATCAGGCGTAATTCCTCAACCGTCTGGTGCTCGGTGAGCGGGAGAAACCGGCCGGATTTGACTTCGGTATGCAGTTCGGTTCCGGGAATGGGGACGACTCGCAGGGCAGAGAGAAGTCGAGGTTGCATGGCATTCAAGGCAAGTGCAGTCGCCCGGGCGTGCTCAAGGAGCCTGGGCTGGCCGCCTAGTCCGAGCAGGATCATGACGGAAACCCGGAGCCCGTTGGCTTGAGC
>CAIZMS010000341.1 GCA_903934155.1 uncultured bacterium
AAAACTATGCCTAAACATCAGATGATTATGCCCGGCGATGTGCGTCGTGCGGGGTTTGTCGAGTTCCAGCCGATTCCGGTGAACCAGTACAACAAGACGGTCAAGGAAGAGCTGAAGCAGTTCGGGAAGGATGAACTCAAGCGCATTCAGCGCGACATGGCCATCATCCGGGGTTTCGAGCTGATGTTGAACGAGGTGAAGCTGCAGGGCGCCTTCAAGGGGATTGCCTACAATCATCGCGGACCGGCCCACCTTTCCATCGGTCAGGAATCTTCCGCGGTGGGGCAGGCGTACCTGTTGGACGTGGATGACCACATCTATGGCAGTCATCGCAGTCATGGCGAAATTCTGGCGAAAAGTTTGTCGGCGATCCAGAAGCTGGACGACGAAAGCCTGATGAAGATCATGAAGACCTTTTTTGACGGCGCCTGCCTGCGGGTGGTGGAAAAGGGCTTTACCGGCAGCGTCAAGGAACTCGCCATGGACTTCCTGATTTACGGGGCACTGGCCGAGATTTTCGGGCGCGATGCCGGGTTCAACCGCGGCATGGGCGGGTCGATGCACGCCTTTTTCACTCCGTTCGGGGTTTATCCCAACAACGCCATCGTGGGCGGGTCCGGGGATATTTCGGTGGGTGCGGCCCTCTTCAAGAAGGTCAACCTCCGGCCCGGTGTGGTCGTATGCAATATCGGGGATGCGTCGGCCGCCTGCGGTCCGGTGTGGGAGGGGCTCTGCTTTGCCGCCATGGATCAGTTCAAGGAACTGTGGGAAGGTGCCCACCGCGGCGGCCTGCCGCTGATCATGAACTTCTTCAATAACTTCTACGGAATGGGTGGCCAGCCTGTCGGCGAGACAATGGGCTTCAAGGTCCTCGCCCGGCTCGGCGCCGGAATCCGGCCCGACCAGCTGCACGCGGAACGCGTCGACGGCTATAATCCGCTCGCGGTCATTGACGCCATCCGGCGGAAGAAGGAAATTCTGGCCCGGGGCGACGGCCCGGTTCTGCTCGATACGATCACCTACCGTTACAGCGGCCATTCGCCGTCTGATGCCAGTTCGTACCGCGAGAAATCGGAAGTCGAGGCGTGGCAGCAGGTTGATCCGCTGATCACCTTTGCCGACCAGCTCGTGAAGGCTAAGGTGGCCAGCGAAGGCGAGCTGAAGACGATGCAGGAGCAGGTGGATGGTCTCATCTTCAAGGCTTATCAGAAGGCGGTTGACCTGACGATCTCGCCCCGTGCGGATCTGAAGAAGAAGGGCAGCCTTCTGGAACAGACCATGTTCTCCAATCAGCGGGTCGAAGCCATGTCGGATGCCAAACCCGATACCCTGATGCCCCTGGAGGCGAATCCCCGCGTCAAGCAGTTGGCCGGGCGCAGCCGTTCAGCCTTTGACGAGGCGGGCAACCGGCTGGCGAAGAGTCGTTGTGTCCTGTTCCGCGACGCCCTGTTTGAAGCGATCATTCACCGCTTCTACAAGGATCCGACCCTGGTCGCCTATGGTGAAGAGAATCGGGACTGGGGTGGCGCGTTTGCCGTGTATCGCGGGCTGACCGAGGCGTTGCCCTATCACCGGTTGTTCAACTCGCCGATCTCCGAAGCGGCGATTGTCGGAACCGCCGTCGGCTACGGCCTTGAAGGCGG
>CAIZMS010000342.1 GCA_903934155.1 uncultured bacterium
CAAGGTTAAGGAGAATTGGGCATGCCCAGAATACTAGGTGTAGATATTCCCGGTAAGAAGCGCATTGAATATTCCCTGCGTTATCTTTATGGAATTGGTCCGACAACGGCTCGTGAAGTAATTGATCAGGCCAAGATTGATCCGGCTACAAAGGCTGATGATCTCACGGACGAAGAGCTGGCTCGTATTATAAACGTGATTCAGAACAACTACCGGATCGAGGGTGATCTTCGGCGGGAAGTGGCACAGAACATCAGGCGGTTGATCAGCATCGGTAGTTACCGTGGTATTCGCCATAAGCGGGGATTGCCGGTACGCGGCCAACGCACGAGCACCAATGCGCGAACCCGCAAGGGACCACGGCGAACGGTGGGTGCAGTTCGCGGAAAAGAAGCGCGGGCGGCCGCAAAGACGTAAGGAACATCAGTACTAAAAAAGGTCGGGTTCGCAATGGCAGATGTTAAAGAAAAAGGTGAAGAACAAGCCGGTGTCAAGCCGGAAGGTGCGGGGTCTCCGGCTCCTGAGGCTGGCGCCGAGGGTGCGGCTCGTCCGACCCGGCAGCCGCGTGTTCGTGCGGGTCGCGTGGTGCCGTTTGGAATCGTCCATATTCGGGCGACGTTCAATAACACCATTATTTCAATTTCGGACAGTAAGGGCGGCGTGGTTGCCTGGAGCACCTCGGGTCGAGCTGGATTCAAAGGCTCGCGTAAAAGTACGGCTTTTGCCGCCAGTGTGGTAGCTCAGGAAGCGGCTCGACAGGCAGTATCGCGCGGCATGCAGGAAGTGGAAGTGCGAGTTCAGGGGCCTGGAGCGGGTCGTGAATCTGCCATCCGTGCCATTCAGTCCGCGGGACTGAATATCACCACGATCAAGGATGTGACGCCGATGCCGCATAACGGTTGCAGGCCTCGCAAGCGCCGTCGTGTGTAAAAGGTTTTGAGAGAACAGGAGAATTCGAATGGGTAGATATACAGGGCCAGCATGCAAGCTTTGTCGGCGGGAAGGCTTGAAGCTATTTCTTAAGGGCGATCGTTGCCGGATGTCAAAGTGTGCCGTGGAAACGGGGCGCCCAGCTCCCGGTGTGCATGGCGCACGTCCCTCCAAGAAGTCGGACTATGGTGTTCAATTGCGCGAAAAGCAGCGCTTGCGCCGGTTTTACGGTCTTCAGGAGGGGCAGTTTAAGCTCTTTTTCCAACGAGCCTTGCGCAAGCGCGGCGTGACGGGAGAGATGCTGTTGCAGCTTCTTGAGATGCGGTTGGATAATTTGGTTTTCAGGTTTGGATTTGCCGCATCACGTCGCAACGCTCGTCAGTTTGTGTTGCATGGACATGTCACCGTGAATGGACGACGTTCCGATGTGCCCTCTATGACCCTGAAGGCGGGAGACCGCATTGAGGTCAAGGGACGAAAGCAAAGTCAGGAAGCTGTGAAGCGGGTTTTGGATGCCCGAAGCAGCGAGCTTTCGTCGTGGCTGTCGTTAGATAAGGAAGCCCTCAAGGGCGAGGTGTTGCGTGTTCCGACGCGGGACGAAATCGCACCATTCGTTAATGAGCAGTTGATCGTGGAATTGTATTCGAAATAAAGATATTCGCACCGGGGGATGGCGAGGCCGTTCCCGGGGAAGGATTGAATCATGCCAATCAGACTGAGTAAGTTCGAAATGCCCAAGCGTTTAGTGAAGGATGAAGCTTCGGCCACGCCGACATTTACGCGTTTTGTTGCCGAGCCTCTTGAAGTGGGTTATGGACGGACCATCGGGAATTCATTGCGTAGAGTGTTGTTGTCGTCCCTGGAGGGGGCGGCGATTTCCTCAGTTCGTATCGAGGGTGCTCCACATGAATTCTGTGCCCTTCCGGGTGTAGTGGAAGATGTCACCGATATTATTCTGAACCTCAAGAAGGTGCTGTTGAAGTCCCAGAACCGTGACTCCAAGCAGCTTCATCTCAAGGTGAAGGGTGCGCGCGAGGTAAAAGCCGGTGATATTCAGACTGATGGAACCATAGAAGTGTTGAATCCAAATCAGCATATTGCCACCCTGTCCAGCGATGGTGTGTTGGATATGACTTTGGAGATCCGAGTTGGCCGTGGATTCTGTCCCGCTGATTTGAATAAAAAGGAAAATCAGGATATTGGACGAATCCCGATCGACTCAATCTTTTCCCCAGTTAAACGGGTCAACTTTTTCATTGAAAACACCCGTGTCGGGCAACGCACGGATTATGACAAGCTTGTTCTCGAGGTAACCACCGACGGAAGAATCACTCCTGATGACGCCGTGACGGTCGCTTCGGCGGTGCTTCGGCATCACCTTGATGTGTTCGTGAACTATGACAAGAATGTTGTCGAGTTTGAGGATGTTGAGGCTAAGGTGGATATTGCGCGCGAGCAGCTTTTGAAGACATTGAACATGAGTGTCAATGAAATTGAGCTCAGTGTGAGGGCTGCTAACTGCCTGAACAACGCCAACATCACCACGGTGGGTCAGCTTGCCCAAAAGTCCGAGGCGGAGATGCTTAAATATCGCAATTTCGGGAAGAAATCTCTGAATGAGATCAAAGCGAAGTTGCAGGATCTCGGGTTGGGTCTTGGGGTCAAGTTCGACGAGGATGTGATTAAGATTCTGAAGGGGCAGGAAGCCGCCAAGGAAAAAGCCTGAGCCATCAATACTATCGAAGACTGAAGAGTCCGGGTCGGGTAATCTCAATCACGGCTGGATAATTTCGGGAGTCAGTAATGCGACACAAAAAAAATATGGTTAAACTGGGTCGGCCTGCAGAGGCGCGTAAAGCGCTGCTCAGCTCGCTGGTAGCGAATTTTATTGAAGAGCAACGGATTAAGACCACCCTTCCCAAGGCCCGGCAGGCTCGGATGCTGGCGGAAAAAATGGTCACCGATGCAAAGAAGGCTCTTGTAGCCGGCACGCCTGAAGCGCTCATGAAGGGTAAGCGACAGGCTCTTGCCGTCCTGCGTCATCGTAAGCATATGGATAAGCTTTTTTCGGCTATTGCGCCTCAGTATATGGATCGTCTGGGCGGGTATACGCGAATTATTAAGCTTGGCCGCCGGGGGAGCGACAGTTCCGAGATGGTCCTTTTGGAGTGGGTCAACTTGGCGTCTGTGGATAAGCGCCGCAAGCCGAAGACGGGTGATGTGGAAAAGTCTACGGAGCCAATTAAGGACGCTTGATCTTGGGATTTTCCTGATTAGATTCAGAAGGTTCTTTTCGCTGACGCCGATAGTAATATCGGCGTCTTTTTTGTGATGCCCATGAAGTATAGCGACATTGACTGGAGCGTTTGGCGCCCCTGTGAGAGGGCGACCCTGATGATGATTGTTTGCCACGGCCAGATCCTTCTGATTCATAAGAAGCTTGGACTGGGGGCTGGAAAATTCAATGGGCCTGGTGGGCGAGTCGAGGAGGGGGAAACCCCGCTTCAGGCTGCCATTCGGGAAGTGGAGGAGGAAATCAGAGTCACCCCGTCCGGCGTTCAGCCAGCGGGCGAACTGTGGTTCCAGTTTGTCGACGGTCATTCAATTCTGGGTTATGTATTTACAGCAACCGGGATCGTAGGTGAGCCTCAGGAAACCCGGGAGGCGATTCCGATTTGGTTTCTTCTGTCCGAAATTCCCTATTACAACATGTGGGCTGATGATCGGATCTGGCTTCCGTTGGCTGTTGAGGGGAAGCCCTTTATGGGGCGGTTTCTGTTCGACGGGGATCAGATGCTGGGGTGTGAGATCGTCTTGACCTGCCTAAATGGAAAGCGTACGGAATAGACGTAACGAAGGTGTTTCAATGATTCAGCATAAAATGGAGAATATCAATCTGGGGGAACTCCCGAGATGGCATGTGGTGCATGCCAAACCACGGTGCGAGAAGAAGTTCTCGGAGTTCTGCATGGCGCATTCGATTGCAGTGGATCTGCCGCTCAGGGAGGAGACGAAGGTTTATCAGCGCCGGAAGGTGACCGTTCAAAAACCCGTGTTTCCTGGTTATGTGTTTGTGAATTATCTCCCCGTTGAAAAGGGCACGGTTCTTAAGAGTAATATGGTTGTCAGGATTCTGCCGGTGGAGAATCAGGATCAGTTGATCCGGGAATTGGCCCAGGTTCGACAAGCTTTAAGTATTGATCCAACTTTGGATGCCTGCGCAGCTTTCCAGTCCGGAAAGCGCGTTTTAATCCGGAAAGGACCTTTCCAGGGGCTTGAGGGATTGGTTCAAACGGTCAAGGGCAGAACTAAAGTCGTGCTCAATGTGGAAATGATCGGACGGGCGCTTTCCGTTGAAGTGGGTATAGAATTCCTTGAGTCGGTATGATGCTGGCTTTTATGAGGATTCCAGCAAGACTTTAATGTGAGCCACGACACAAGCCGCGAGTGCTTTGACATCGTACCCCCCCTCCAGAACGGAGACGAGGCGTTTCTCGCAGTATTCGGATGCCATCGCCGTTACTAGGCGGGTCAGGTCCTCAAAGCCCTGTTCAGTAAGGGCCATGCCCGCGAGAGGATCGGCGTGGTGTGCATCAAACCCTGATGAGATCAGGATGAATTCCGGCCTGAATTGCGCTAGCGCAGGCCTGAGATAGTCCTTTAAAATCCGGAGGTAGTCGGTGTCGGTGGAGCCTGCGGTGATAGGGTAGTTTAGTGTGAATCCTTTTCCCTTGCCGATTCCAATTTCATGGGCCCGACCGCTTTGCGGGTAGAGAGGGTGCTGATGGATGCTGAAATAAAATACGGATGGGTCGTCGTAGAAAGCCTGTTGCGTGCCATTGCCGTGGTGCACATCCCAATCAATAATCGCCACGCGTTGAATGCCGTGGTGTTGTTGCAAGTATTTTGCGCCGATAGCGACATTATTGAAAAAGCAGAATCCCCTCGCCCGATCCCGTTCTGCGTGATGGCCCGGAGGACGCACGGCGCAGAAGGCGTTTGGTGCGTGACCGGCCATTACGGTGTCCACTGCGGTTAGGATCGCTCCAGCGGCCATCAGGGCGGCCTCATAGGTATCTGGGGATCCGATGGTGACATCATCGGGAGCAAAGAGTCCTCCGGCTTCACACACCCGCCGAATGTGGTCAATATACTGTGGGTCATGGATTGCTGTTAGGTCAGCCACCGTTGCCGGAAGGATAGCAGGATGCTGAAGCAATTCCCAAAGTCCGGCTTGCTTCAGTCCGCCCACGATGGCGGTGAGGCGGTGCTGTTTTTCGGGATGCTTCCAGCCCGTCTTATGTTTTTGGAAAACGGGGTGATAGAAAAACGCTGTCCCGTTGTTTTGTGAATGCGACATAACCGAATGATATAAAAGCGGAAGCGGATGGAGAAGTCTGAACTCAGAGATTCGAGTGTTCCCAGCCCTGACGGTAATCACGGGGCGAGGCTCCGTATTCATGGCGGAAGAGCGAGGAAAAGTGCTTGGGATCCGGAATCCCAATCAGGCGGGCGACTGTTGCGATTTTTTCTTGCCCCTCCCTCAGCAGAAGGCGGGCTTTATCCATGCGGATCTGCAACAGGGCCTGATAGGGGCTTTTCCCGAGACTGATGAGAAAAGCCTTTTCGAGGCCGCGCCGCGATACTGAACAGGCGTCAACCACGGAAGCCACATTGATTCCAGACGGGTGCTGTTCCTTCATGAACCGGATGGCTTGGGCAACCAGCGGCGAGTCAGCGGCGAAGGTGTCGGTGCTCTGACGTTCCACGATTTCGCGGGGGGGGATGAGCTTGCTTTTTGGCTCAATGGATTCACCCGCCATAATACTGTCAAGAAGCGCGGCTCCCAGAATGCCCACGCGTTGGATATCGGTCTGAATGCTGGACAGGCGAACCGCCGCGCAATCACAAATACGATTCTCATTATCCATTCCCAGAACGGCGACATCATCGGGAATACGCCACCCCAGACTGTGCGCCATGTCGACAAAACGCGCTCCCGCATAATCAGCCCAGCAAAGGACAGCCAGGGGTTTCGGTTGATTTTTGAGCCAGCGACGGGTGACGGCCAGTTCCGTTCTCCAAGAAACCGCGCCCTCGAGCAGGAATGTGCAAGGATAGCCGTTGGCCTGCGTGACGAGGGCAAAGTCCCGACCGCGGACGGAATGTTCGATGCCATAGAAAGCGAAGTGCTCAAACCCCTTCCCTCTGAAATAGTGAAAGGCCATCTCAGCGGCCTTTTTAGTGTCGCTTAGAACCCGGGGATAGGAGGTGGTCAGTCGCCGGCCCTCTAGATTGACGGTCGGTTTTCTTGTTTTTTGAAGAAACTTAAGCAGAGCGGTTTCGTCACGGATGAGCATCGTTAGAATTCCGTCGCCATCCCATCCCCACGGGATATTTCCGGGATTGTGCAACATTTCCAATGACAGGTGCCAGTGGTGTGATCGGGCATATTCAGCAATCCCCTCGAAAAGGGGCCCTCGGTAGAATTCCAGCGCCACTAAAACATTTTTCATCTTCTCAGACATGGAACCACCTTGGAAAGATAGTTCGCAATTGTCAACCATTTTACGATTATTTCGGATTGTGGAAGGAGTCGCGAAAGCCTACTTTGAAGCCTAAATCAATCGAGTTTAGGAGAGTTTCGTGATGATCAGGAAAAACCTTCTTATCGCTCAGTCCGGTGGTCCCTCGCCGGTGATCAACAGTTCATTGCGTGGCGTCATTGAGGCGGCCCGAAGCTATCCGGATCACATTGACCAGGTTTATGCCGGATGGCATGGAATTGAGGGGGTTCTCACCGAGGAATTGCTTGATTTATCCATTCAGACTGAAGAGGAGGTCGCTCTTCTGCGATGGACTCCTGCCGCTGGCGCGATTGGCACCTGCCGTTATAAAATAAAATCCAGTCAGAAGGCGGACTTTGAGCGTGTCATTGATGTGTTGCGGGCTCATAACATTGGATTTTTTTTGTATAATGGCGGGAATGATTCCATGGACACCGCCAACAAGATCGCGAAACTGGCCTGTGAACGTGGACTGGATGTTGTCGGGATCGGGGTTCCAAAAACGATTGACAACGATGTCGGCGACAGCGAATTCAAGCTGATCGATCACACCCCTGGTTATGGTTCGGTGGCGCGTTACTGGACTATGATTGTTCAGAATGCCGAGGAGGAGAACCGGGGCTCCTATCCTGCGGATCCCGTGCTGGTTCTTCAGGCGATGGGACGTAAGATCGGTTACATACCCGCTGCGGCACGCTTGGCGGATCCCAAGCGAGAGATGCCTTTACTGATTTTTTTGGCTGAAGCCGGCTTGTCCTTGGCTGAAATGGCGGAAATGACGAATGAGATGGTCGCCGCGCACGGCCGCGCGGTGGTTGTACTTAGCGAGGGCTGCGATGTAGGTGATCTTGGTGCATTGAAAGACAAGTTCGGGCATGCCACCTTTGGAGCCAGCAAGACGACGGCTCAGCAGATGCTCGTCAACTATCTGAATGATCACGGGATCAAGGCGGCAGGAGCGGCGCGCGGTCAGGTCTTTGGCACCGATCAGCGTTCCACAGCGGTCTATGCCTCGGTGGTGGATTTGGATGAGGCTTACCGGTGCGGACAGAAGGCGGTTGAGTTGGCGGTGGGGGGAGAGGGAGGCTTTATGTCCACGATTTTGAGGGATCCTGGGCGTATTTATCAGGTGCGCTATGACAAGGTTCCGTTGGAGCTGGTTGCCAATTCCGAGCGCACATTCCCGAAGGAATGGATTGCGCCGAGCAAAACGGATGTTACGGATGAGTTTGTCAAATATGCCCAGCCTTTGATCGGTGAGGACTGGGCGTCGGTTCCGACCATTGGTGGGCGGCAACGATTTGCCCAGTTCAAGCCGGTGTTCGCCACCATGAAACTGGCGGCCTATGTTCCCGAGGGAAATCGAAAAGGAAAGTGATGTGATGGATCAATATGTAAAGCAATTGGTGGAGTTGTCCCGAAAGCACGGTTATTTTATCGGGTTTGACAGTGATGGTTGTGTGTTCGATTCGATGGAGATCAAGCAGAAGGAATGTTTCTGTCCAGCCTTTATCAAGCATTTCGGGCTTCAGGCCGCGAGCAAATATGCCCGGGAGACCTGGGAATTTGTGAATCTTTACAGCAAGGATCGTGGTTGCAACCGTTTTCTGGCCGTCGAAAAAACTTTCAAGTTGATGCGGCTTCGTAGCCAGTTCGCGCAGCGGGGCGTGAAGTTGGCGGACACCTCGGAGCTTTCCGACTGGCTCAAAGTCGAGACCAAGCTCGGAAATCCGGCACTTAAGAAGAAAGTGGCAGACAGCCCTACCCCCGAGATGAAGCGATTGCTGGAATGGAGTCTTGAGGTTAACCGTCGGATCGAAGAAATGGTGTTCGGAATTCCTCCTTTCCCTGGGGTACGCGAGGTTTTGGCCGCCGCTACGGGAAAGGCTGATATGATTGTCGTCTCCCAGACTCCTCTTGAGGCATTGGAACGAGAATGGGAAGAAGCCGGGATTCGTGGCACGGTCAGTTTGATTGCCGGCCAGGAGCATGGCACAAAGACTGAACATCTTACCTACGCGACCAAGGGGCACTACGCTGAGGGAAAGGTTTTAATGGTCGGCGATGCGCCCGGAGACCGTAAGGCCGCCGATGGCAACCATGCCCTTTTCTTTCCGATCCTGCCCGGGCGGGAAGAGTTGTCCTGGGCTGAGCTTGCGGGAGAGGGGTTGAAGCGATTCTTCAATGGGTCTTTCGCGGGGGACTACCAGAAGCGACTGGTCGACGAATTTGAGGCCGCGCTGCCGTCCGAGCCCCACTGGGAAAACTGATTTTATTAAACGAATAAGCCAAAGGAAACAAAGCATGAGTAATCAAACTGCGGATATGGCCATGATCGGACTCGCCGTCATGGGGGAAAACCTCGTCCTCAACATGGAGAGCCACGGGTTTACCGTCGCTGTCTATAATCGCACGGTGGATAAGGTTGAAGCCTTTGTCCAAGGTCGCGGGA
>CAIZMS010000343.1 GCA_903934155.1 uncultured bacterium
GAATGTTCATAACCTGGCCGGACGCCACCTCAAGTTCGGCAATCAACCGGGCCGCCCGGTTCCGAAAAAAGGCATAGAACGCCATGGTCGGGATGCCGACAATCAACCCGGCGGCCGTAGCCACCAGAGCCTCTCCCACACCCGCCGCCAACAACATGGGCTTGGCCTTTGTCAAATCCAGGGCCACCGCGTTAAAGGCGTGAATCATACCAAACACCGTGCCCAATAGCCCCACCATCGGAGACAAAACCGCGAGATCAAAAAGATACTGGGTCTGCCCTTGAATGATCAGAGCCTGCCGTCCGCCTTCTCCCTCTATGACATCCTTTAATAACGCCGGATCCGGCTTTTCGCCGGACCGGGCATAATCAATCGCTGAAACGGCAACCTCCGAAAAGGCGCAGGGTTTGTAGCCGCAGGCGGATCGGGCATCAACCCACTCGCCCGTCTCCAGTTTATCAAGAACATCATCCCGAAGCGCAGGCGGAACCACCTGACTACGACGCAAAATAACAAAAAAGTAGATCACCAAAGCCAGGCCGACTACCGACATCAATCCGAGCACCACCATCACCGCGCCGCCCCGGCTCAACATATCCAGCAACGGAACCTGCTGCGTGGCCAAAAGGTCATCCTTTCCGGCCGCCTGCGCAAGGGAGGCGAGGAACAATGCGACAACAGCAACGACAGGCACTGAAAAATATTGACTGATTTTATTCATGTATTCCCTCTCTCTGTTTCACTGACTCCAAAAACTTTGCCCTTCCGGGTCCTGTCACTCCACCGGGTACTTGATCCCCATCAGTTTCGTCACAGCCTTGCAATGGGCGGACCACTCCTCGTTCTGCCACTCCCGACCCGCCTTGATCCGTTCCCCATACCATCCAAAGTCCAGTCCGTTGGGCGCCCCAAGATGCGTTTTCTTCAACACCGCCTCGGACGCATCCATCGTCTCCAATTCGTTCAGGTTAGCCTTGATGTAGTGGTAGGCATCCCGGAAGGGCATACCCCGCCCCACCAGCTCCAGCGCACGGTCGGTGGCGAAAACACCCGGCGAAAAGCCCTTCAGCAACGCCTCGGCATTGACCTCCATCCGCTCCGTCATCTGAGCCATGCTTCGCAAACAGGAGCGGGTCGTGGCTACCCCCTCCATGAAGGGGCCCTTGGTTTCCTGAAGGTCGCGGTTGTAACCGCTGGGAAGGCTTCGGGCAATGTCCATCACGGCCAGTTCACAGGCCATCACTCGGGCCACGCGAGCCCGAACCAGCTCCACCACATCAGGATTATTCTTCTGCGGCATGATACTGCTTCCCGTCCCGTATTCCGCCGGCAATGTGAAATACCCGAACTCGGGCATGGTGAACAGCATCAGGTCCTGCGCCAGGCGCGACAACGAAAGCATCACCTGCGTCATCGCCTGAAGGATCAGCGTCTCGATCTTGCCGCGGGCATTGTTGGCATACAACACGTTGTGAACCGGACGACTAAACCCAAGCAGGCGTGCGGTGAGCACCCGGTCAATCGGAAGCGGAACGCCATAACTGGCCGCCGAACCGAGTGGACACTGGTCGTTCAAATCATACACCGCCATGAGCAGGGCGACATCGTCAAGCAGACTCTCCGCATGCGCCGACGCCCATAACCCCACCGAGCTGGGCATGGCTGGCTGCATATGCGTTCGTCCCACCATGGGAACCTTCACATGCCGCTTAGCGAATCCCACCAGAACGTCCGCTAGCGCCAGGGCTTCAGACACGGCTCCGATTAACTCTTCCCGGGCAAATAAACGAAGATCCACCGCCACCTGGTCGTTCCGGCTGCGGCCCGTATGAATCTTTTTACCCAAATCGCCCAGTTTCGCGGTGAGAATCCGCTCCACCGCTAGGTGCACATCCTGATCGTCGAGGGAAATTGAAAACTGCCCCGCAGCCGCACGCTGCATAATGGACCCCAGCTCCCGAATCACCGCCTTGCACTCGGCTCCGGTGATCACCTTCGGACGGATTGGCATTCGGGAAAGCATGGCGACATGGGCGGCGGATCCAATGCAGTCAGCTTGAACCAGCGCCAAGTCAAGTTGCAGGTCGCTTCCGGCGGTAAAATCCAGTACGGAGGAATCAATTGAGCCCACGGTGGTTTTGCGTGTCATCTTGCGAGATGTCATGGAATCTTTCCCTCTGTTTCCCTTAATCATCAGGGCTTATGGTATCTTTTCTCCGCTTCGTCAATATAAGACTCTATTGCGCTTTTTTCAAGCTCAGGAACCAAGCCGTCCGACGCCCCCGGCTTCTGTTCCAGCCGTTTTTCGGACATGTCCCGCTCCACTTCGTCCAGATACGCTTCGCGGGAACGGGTCAGGGTTTCCAACTGCTCCAAGGCGGATTCAGCCCGGCTCAATCGCCATTTCAAAATCGGCGTCCAAGTCCCATAGACCACTCCCTCATAAAAACGGCCATACAGATTTGCAATCGCCACAAGTTCCGGAGCCTTTCCCATCGTGACCACCTGAAGCCGCTCTATTTTGAGGGCGGCCCCGTTCGCGACAGCCACGGGCCATTTCCTCCGCGCCGCAATAACTTCACGAGGTTGAACGCAAACCGGCTCCGGGGTATTGAATTCCATGGGCAACTCCGCCTTCACCTGATCAATCAGGTCTAGCGAAAGCCCACCAAAATCCTGTATAGCGCGCCCCTGCCGCTGCCGCCACTCCTTCCACTGGATCTCCAGCCCCGCCACGGACTCCGCCTGAACTCCCGCCAAAGCAAGCCATTCTGGGGATACCGGCTCCTGCCGTACCACACGCTCCAGAACCCGATCCAGGGCTTCAGGAACAGAATTGATCCATGCCACCAGAAGCCCGCACAACGCCTGCCGACTGTGCCAGCCCTCAGGAAGCTGCTCCCACCCCATCACGACGGAGGCTGGAGTTGCCCCCAGTTCAGCCCCGGCAACCTCCACGATTTTTCGATTCATGGCCACTTGTCCCTTGTCCAGATTCCGGGCAAGTCCCACGCTGAGCCACCGGGGAATCTCAGGAATAACGGACGGAAGTTCAGCCTCGCGACGGCGACGATCCACCATTCCTGCCAACAGTAACCGGATCAACCCCTCCTGAATCAGGTCGTAATCCACCGTGCCAGTTCGGGAGAGGGTAAGCCCGCGCTTCAGCACCCCTTCGTTGCGGGAGCAGGATACGGATACGGGGCCCGACTCCTCCAGGAGAATCTCGATTACACTCCGACGTTCCGGAGGAATTGGTATTCCCAGAAACCGCTCGAACTGAAGGGTCATATCTTCAGCCCAACGAGTATAATCTGTGTTTTCGAGAGTGTCTGCCCCCACAACCCGGTAGCGACCGGAGGCACTCATGGTCACAACGGGAACGGAAAAAGCAGAGGGAAGCCATAAAAAGAGGAGGGAAGCTGCTAAACATTGAAGCTTCAGCATCGGGAATCGAAGGCTCACGGGGCCAACACCAGGGTGACCTTGGATTCCTCGATGGCAACCGTCTTCAGTGAGGAAACCACGCGTTTTTCGCCGATAATGTCTCCAAACAACGAGGAGAAGTACTCAATCACCACATTTCTCGAAGATCCGGGAAGGGGGAGATGCCCAATCCGACATCGCTCAACAATCAACACGCCAGCTTGAAATCCCGCCCGCATATCCATGGAAACCGAAATTTTTACTTTAGCCAACCAAGTGATCGCCTTGGGTGGAGACCAGTCGAACCCAGTATAAAGGTCAAACACGCCCGTCTTGAGGTCGATCGCCAGTTTGCCGACCTTTCGGGACTTTGCCCGTTCCGCCAGAAAACCGTTCAACTCCCCTTCCGACAGGTCAATTTTGATTTCACGATTATAGGACAGGGCGGTTCGGGCCGCCTTTGCCTTGATCGGTATCTGAACCGAACCCGCCGCCTCAATAAAGACAGGGGGCGTTTTGACCGGCCAGAGAATCGCCCCCACCAGTCCCCCCACACTCAGGATCAGAAGCCCCATCACCAAAACCCGAATCCACTTCCCGAAATCAACTTCCCTCCGGGCATTCAAATCCGTCATCGCCGTATCGTGCAGGTTAAGTTTCTGTCCGCACGACGAACAAAACACGCGTCCCAGTTCGTTTTGAAAACCGCAATTTGAACATTCGATGTGAATTGCCATGGCGTTCCTTTCGGGCCTCGGATTTATTTTTTACTCTCGGTCGATCCGGAATCGGCGCTCGCGCCACTCTTGTAACTGGAACTCCGGTAGTCGGTTTGATAAAAACCCGATCCCTTGAAAATGATTCCGGCCCCGGATCCCATCAAACGCTTCACGATTCCCTTGCATGTGGGACAACGCTTTAGTTTCGCATCCTTGATATTCTGAAACACTTCAAAATGGCCGCATTTTTTACACTCATAATCGTAGGTCGGCATAGCAACTCCAATCCAGATAAGGCTCAAATCGTATCGGCGAAGCCCCGTCGTGTCAATGCTTCGAGCAAAACGGGAACGATGAAAATAGGAGGCATTCGCGACCCGGCCAGCCTATCCATTACCGCGAAGCCGACGAAGGATCTGCTCCACAACCTGGTCAATGGAAAGACCGGTTGTATCAACCACCTGCGCATCGGGAGCAAGCTTCAGGGGAGCGGTCTTCCGACCGGAATCACGCTGATCGCGAGTTTTCAGGGAATCCATGACCCGGTTGACATCCGCTGTTTCCCCGGCGGGCTTAAGCTCCGCATGACGGCGCCGGGCGCGCTCCTCGGGACTCGCGTCGAGATAAAACTTGGCGTCAGCTTCAGGGAACACCACCGTTCCTATGTCACGCCCCTCCATCACCAGATCTCCCAACCCGGCCATATTCCGAAGCCATTGCGTCACCTGCGCCCTCACTTCAGGGATTGCCGCAACCCAACTGACCTGTTCGCTAACGCGTTCGGTCCGGATCTCGGCCCGGGGCTCGATCCCGTCAATCCGGTACCGCACCGCGCCCGCCTCGACAAAAAAATAGACCTTCATGCGCCCCATGGCGGCCACTACCTCCGCCGACTTCGCAGGATCACAGCCCATCCCGGCCGCTTTCCAGGCAATCCCCCGGTACAAGGCGCCGGAATCCACATATTGATACCCAAGCCCCGCCGCCACCTTTCGCGCCACGGTCGATTTCCCAGAGGCCGATGGCCCATCAATTGCAATCACTTTATTCAGCATGGCCGCCAACCTTTCGAAGATCATCCCAGAATTCCGGATAGGATTTGTTCACGCAGGCGATATCATCCAATCGCACCGGTGCATCCGCTGACATGGCCAGAATGGCCATCGCCATGGGAAGACGATGATCGCCGTAGCTGTCAATCGTCACCCCGCCCCGCAACGTTGCCGGGCCCTCAATAACCATCCCGTCGGGTCGCTCTTCCACCCTCACCCCCATCCGGGTAAGATTATCCACCACGCTTCGGATCCGATCGGACTCCTTCACCCGTAGCTCAGCCGCATCCCGGATAACCGTACGCCCCTCTGCGAGCGCGCCGGCCACGGCGACCAGCGGAAGTTCATCGATCAAGTCTGGAATTTCTGAACCGCAGACCTCGGTTCCGCGAAGCCGCCGCCCCTGGACGCGTATCGTTCCCATATCCTCGCAGGCTGTGGCATCGGCACTTGCTTCGAAATGAATGGAAGCTCCCATACGCCTCAAAACGGCCACCAAGGCGTTCCGGCGGGGATTCCACCCCACGCCAGGCAACTCAACCGACCCTCCTTCGCGACAGGCTGCGGCCGTGATCCAGAATGCGGCGGAGGAAATGTCGCCGGGCACATTCCAGGCGCGGGCCTGAATTTTCGGCCCGGCGGCGCCACAGCCCTGCAGGGAAACCCGAAGTCCATCCACCCTGACCGGGATTCCCATCGCCGTCAACAGTCGCTCGGTATGGTCGCGCGTCGGACTGGTCTCCACCACCGTGGTGCACCCCTCAGCAAATAAGCCTGCAAACAGCACACAGGACTTCACCTGGGCCGAGGCGACCGGCGGGGCATACTCAATCCCGCGCAAGGTTCCGCCCGTGATCCGGATCGGTGCACACCCGTTATTCCCCAACAATTCGACGGCGGCCCCCATCCGAGTCAACGGCTCGGAAATACGGCGCATGGGGCGGGATCGCAAGGAGGCATCACCCGTCAATTCGGTGGTGAATGCCTGTCCTGCCAATAATCCTGCCAGCAACCGGATGCCGGTTCCTGAATTCCCCATATCCAACACACCGGCGGGGCGTTGAAAAGGGCCACCGGTTCCCGTAATCCGGAGCTCTTCCCCCGTGAATTCAACCTGAGCGCCCAGCCCGGTCATGGCCGCAAGGATCGTGATGCAGTCCTCACTACGGAGAAATCCACGAACCGTTGATGTGCCTGAGGCTAATGAGGCCAGCATGGCAATCCGGTGCGAAATGCTCTTGTCGCCTGGAACCGACAAAACACCCTGCATACGCGGGCAAGGCGACACCGTGATACTCTTTGACTGTTGTGCGCTCATAAAAAAGTGCCGCCACTTTATCGAGCTGGAGAGGCAAGATCAAATTCAAATCAAGCCCTCTTTACACTTCGCAGAGTGAGCAGCGGAAGTTACCGGGCAAGTTGGCCGCAGGCGGCCAGAATGTCAGCTCCAAGAGAATGGCGGCGCGTCGCCTTGAAACCAGCGTCTTTGAGTTCAGCCAAAAATTCACCCACCCGCTTCTCCCCGGACTCCCGCAGGAGGCGCCCCGCGACTACAGCATGGTCGGCGGCCACAGGATTATAGGGAATCAGGTTTATATGCACCTGCAACCCGGTCAGCCATTCCTTTAATGCCGCACAATCGGCCTCTGTGTCGGTCAGTCCATCCAGCATCAGAAGCTCTATCATCACCGGCTGACCGTGAACCGTATTCCGGTCCAGGATTGCCGCACGCAGTTCCGAAAGCGGCCATTGACGGCAAAACGGCATCAGTTCATCACGGATATCCTGCCGCACGCTGTGCAGACTCACGGCAAGCCCGACACGAGGGAAACGCGCGGAGAGTCGCTGGATCCCTTCCGGGATCCCCAGCGTGGAAACCAGAAGATGCCGATCCGAAAGATGAAAGCCCCCGGAGCTACGCAGCTGCTCCAGCGCCGCAAACAAATTCTCCGTATTGTGAAAAGGCTCACCCATTCCCATAAAAACCACATTCCGGAGACGACGCCCCTCCGACTGAAAGATTTCCCCAGCTTGAATGACCTGGTCAAGGATCTCGGATGAGGCGAGATTGCGGACTTCCTTTACCCTGCCGGTGGCGCAAAAAAGACATCCCGCCACGCACCCGGTCTGTGAAGACACGCACACCGAGGATCGGCCGGTCTTGATGCGAAGCAGAACGCTTTCGATGCGTCGGGAATCCCGGGTTTTGAACACCACTTTGCTGGCACCGTCTAAATCCGAGTGAACCGTCTCAACCCAATCCAGCTCATGAAATCTCACAGCGGCACTCACCTCACATCGCACCCCCTCCGGAAGCGACCCAAGGGCGGCATCCAGACCGGAAAAAGAACGAAGATACACGGCGCGTAACCGTCGAATCACCTGCGGGTCAAGCCGGAGTCGATGCCTGAGCTCTTCTATCCCAGTTTGGTCGGTAAAAGAAATCACTGCTCGAAGTAGGTGTAGCCGCGAATACCGGTTTTGTAGGCCTTCAGGAAAGCATTCCTTTCCTTGGCCGTGATAAAGCCGTGCTTGTACGCCTTATCGGCGCGCGACTTGATCGTCGCCACCATACTTTCCGGATCGTATTCCATGTACTTCAGAATTTCATCAACCCGGTCACCCGTAATCTGTTTAGCTGACTCAATGCGACCCTTGTCGTCAATCCGCACATGCAACACGTTTGTGTTCCCCAGAAGATTGTGCATATCCCCGATGGTTTCCTGATACGCACCGGTCAGAAATATACCCATGTAGTACTCTCGTCCATCCCATTCGTGGAGCGGCAGGACATGCTTGATATCGTGCAAGTCAATGAACTTGTCGATCTTTCCATCCGAATCGCAGGTGATATCCGCCAGAACCCCTTTGCGGGTCGGGCGCTGGTTAAGCCTGTGGATCGGCATAATCGGAAACAACTGATCAACGGCCCAGAAATCCGGAATGGACTGGAATACACTGAAATTTCCATAGTACACATCGGCAATAGCCGAGTCCAGGCCCTCGAGTTCGTCGGGAATATATTTGCGTCCCCTCGTCATCTCGGACATCTGGCAGACAATGTGCCAGAAAATAGTTTCCGCCAGGGCCCGCTCCCGAAGCGAGATCGTTCCGTGAAGGAACAGGGTGCGCAGTTCATCACGGTAGAACACGGCGTCATGATAGGCCTCCTGCATGTTCCGGGGCGAAAGGGAATGGCAGACTTCCATCAGGTTTTGAAGCATCTCATGGGCGTTCACATCCAGCTTCTCAGGAATGCTGAGCGGCTCGAAACGGCGCACATCCAGAATGTTGAAAATCAGAACTGAGTGATGCGCCACCGTGGCGCGCCCGGACTCGGTAATGAGGGTGGGATGCGGCACCCCGCACTCATCGAGGGTGTTCATAATCGTCTCAACCACCGTGGACGCATACTCAGCGGTGGAGTAATTGGTGCTACAAGCGAAATTAGTGTGGGAGCCATCGTAATCCACCGCCAACCCCCCACCCATGTTCAGAATCCCCATTCCCGCCCCCTCGCGAACGAGCTCAACATAGAAACGGCAGGCTTCCCGCAGGGCGGTACGTACCCGGCGAATGTCCGAAACCTGGCTACCAAGGTGGTAATGCAACATCTGCAGGCAGTCGAGCCTATCGCGCTGCCGCAACTGATCCACCATTTCAATGATCTGGCTGGCATCCAGGCCGAATTTGCTTCGATCTCCGCCTGAGGAATCCCAATGTCCCCCCGCCCGACTCGACAACTTGGCACGCACCCCCAGCACGGGCCGAATACCCAGACGCTCCGCCCGCGACAGAACAAGCTCCAGTTCACTGGGCATTTCAATAACCAGAACAGTGCGGGTCCCCATCTTCAAGGCCTGCAAAGCCATGTCGATGAATTCCTCGTCCTTATAACCGTTGCAGATCACAAAGGCTTCGGGATCCTTCATGAGAGCAAGCGCCGCAATAAGCTCGGCCTTGCTGCCTGCCTCAATGCCGTGGTGATACTCGCGCCCGTATTCCGTGATATCGCCAACCACGGCATCCTGCTGGTTCACCTTGATGGGAAAAACACCGCGATACTGCCCCTGATAGGCTGCATCAAATATGGCCCACCGGAAACTCTCGTTGATCTCCTTGATTCGGGAAGCCAGAATATTGGAAAAACGAATCAGGACAGGCATATTCAGGCCCCGCCCATGACACTCGTCAATCAGGTGCAGAAGACTGACTTCCGTGGGGCTTTTCGGACCGTTCGGACGGACCATGACTTCGCCGCCGGGCGAAATATCAAAATATCCCTGTCCCCAGTTCCGGATCCCGTACAATTCGGCAGAATTTTCCGCCGTCCACCGAGTCAATGCCTCATGCCTCATTCCGTCGCCCTCCTACCAAGACATCAAACTCGGAACATAACATGCGACGGGGTGATGTACAGTGAAAATGCGACCTCCCATTTACTGAATCTTCACCGGCTCAAACCGAGGCGCAAGTAGATGATTAACAATGAAAGCAACCAGATAGGCAAACGCACAAATGCTAAAGAGAATGGCATAACCAGCCGTCTCGCTGCCTGCTAACCTGTAGTGATCAAGCATCTTGCCTGTCATAATTGGAAAAATCATACCACCCAACGATCCCGCCATACCCCCCAGCCCGACAATCGAGGCAATAGCCCGCTTGGGGAACATGTCGGACACCGAGGTGAAAAGGTTAGCCGACCAGGCCTGATGAGCGGCACCCGCCAACCCGATCAACATCACCGCAGGCCAGTCACCGATCTTCGTTACGAAAAATATCGGAAGCACACACAGCGCAAACAGGAACATTCCCGTCTTGCGGGCACGGGTCACGCTCCACCCGGATTTGGCTAGATGCCCCGTGATCCACCCCCCAAAAATGCTGAGCACGGTGATGATCCCGTAAATCGTGACGAGCAACGGCCAGCTATGCTTGATGTCCAGATTCCGGGTTGTCTTGAAGTAGTCAGGAAGCCAAATGAGAAAAAACCACCAAACCGGATCAGTCAGGAATTTTGCGACAATGAATGACCAGACCTGACGATAGCCCAAAAGAGCTTTCCAGGGGATCTTTTCCACCCGGTCACTCTCCTCGCGGTCACTGAGGATGTGCTCCAGTTCCTTTGCATCCACCCCTTTATGCTTTTCGGGAACATCGTACATCTTGATCCAAAATCCAAGCCAGACAAACCCAATCAGACCGGCCACGATGAAGGGCATTCCCCACCCGTACTTGATTGCCAGAAACGGGATCACCGCTGGCGCCAGCAAGGCGCCCACATTGGTTCCTGAATTGAACAAACTGGTCGCAAAAGCGCGTTCCCGCTTAGGGAACCACTGTGCCGTGCTTTTTACAGCGGCAGGAAAGTTTCCCGCCTCGGCAAGCCCGAGCAAAACTCGACACACACCAAATGCAGCCACGGCTAGCGCGGCTGCCCCAAATACCCGCCCTCCGATCTGAATACTGGCATGGCCGGGCATAATTGCCACGATGGCATGAGCCATCGCCGCCAGACTCCAGCCCACCATCGAGACGGCATACCCCACCTTGACCCCGAACCGATCCACGAACCAGCCAAAGAACAATAAGCCCAGTCCATAGGCGGCCTGAAACATGGAATTAACAAGCCCAAAGTCGGCCTTGCTCCATCCAAACTGGACATCCAGAAACTCCTTGATCAGGGAAAGTATCTGCCGGTCAATGTAATTGACCGTCGTGGCGAAAAATAGCAATGTGCAAACAACCCACCTGTAATTACCCTTGAACATATTACGCTCTCCTTCTAAACGCCTGAATAAGCCAAGAATCCGCCATCCACGGGGATAACCACGCCGGTGACAAACGCGGCCTCATCCGA
>CAIZMS010000344.1 GCA_903934155.1 uncultured bacterium
AGGCGGTCCGGCGGAAGCCCTATTCCGTCATCCTGCTTGATGAGATTGAAAAAGCCCACCATGATGTGTTTAACATCCTGCTTCAGATTTTGGATGACGGACGCCTGACCGATTCGCATGGACGGACGGTGAACTTCAAGAACACGATCATCATCATGACCAGCAATATTGGATCGCCCACCCTTTTGGAAGGCCTCGGGGCTGAGGGTACGGTCACGGAGGAGGCGCGGCGCGTGGTGATGGAAGAATTGAAGCGGAGCTTCCGTCCTGAGTTCCTGAACCGGGTGGATGATGTGATCCTGTTTAAGCCTCTGACGCTGGAGGAGATTGGTCGGATTGTGGATCTTCAAACAGGGGATTTGAGGCAGCGTTTGGCGGAACAAAGGGTATCGTTGATGATCAGTGATGCGGCGCGGGATGTGTTGGCCCGTGAGGGGTATAGTCCGGTCTATGGGGCTCGCCCCTTAAAGCGGTTGATCCAGAATCGGATTGAAACCCCGATCGCCCGCCTTCTGGTCACGGGGAGCGTCAAGGAAGGAGAGGGCGTGAAAGTCGAGGTCAAGAAGGGGGACTTGCTGATACAGGCGAACTCGTCGGGTTAAAAGTTGTTCGATTCCCGGCAGAAGCCTGCGAACACAAGGGCGAAAAAGCCAACTAAAAGCAGGATGGCGCCAATATGAGTCAGGATCGTCAGTATCGGATGAGCCTCCCGGAAGGCCAAGAGAAACCCGGATTTTTCGCCAAGGGACTGCGCGGCTTCCGCTGTGCGGAAGGCGCACATACTAAAGCCGGTTAGCAGAAGACCTGTGGCATTCCTCTTTTTCATGATGAGAAGGATGCCGGATTGGGGAAAGGGAAACAATCGGGGAAACCCTGATTTTGAGTCGGGGTTTTTCTGATGGCCGATTTCGGCAAGTGGCGCGCATTTTGCCTCGAAAAACCCCTTGCGGCAAGGAGTGGGATGTGAAATGGTGATAGTGGAGAGCGATAGTCAACGGGGAGATGTGGCGATGGATGGTATAGCCGAAACGATTAATCTGTCGGGGATACGGATTCTCGTGGTGGATGACGACGAGGCCATTCGCCTTCTGTCCGAGCGCGTCCTGATGTCCTATGGCGGCGTGGTGGAGGCTGCTGAAAACGGCCGCGTGGCCCTGCAAATCCTGCTACGGCAGGATTTTGATGTGGTTCTGGTCGACTTGCGAATGCAGGAGATGGACGGGATTACCTTCATTCAAGAGGCCCGGAACATCTGGCCTTGGCTTGGTTTCATCATCATGACGGGTTACATGGATGATGTCTCCGAAGACCTTTCAGAACGATTAAACATTCGCCGTATTCTCGAAAAACCCGTTCGTCCTCTTCAATTGGCCCAAGGTGTGCTTGCGGAGCATCTTGAACGGCGGGCGGAAATGGGATCCGCAGGATCCGGCCTTGAACAGCATCAACGCCAATTGCGAATGTTGGGTCACTTGGGGGAAACGGCCTTGGCATCGGGCACATTCGTTGAAGCGCTTCAGGAAATGAGCGAGGGGTTAGGCGCGTTGATGTCCTGTGATGTAGCCGGGATGTTCGGGTTTTCAGAGGGTGAAACGATCCTGGTGTTAAATGCCCAGAGTTGCGTGTCCGATGCCTTCATCCGGGCCTCAAGCGAGGAAATTGTGGCGCGGTATGAGGCATTGAGCGGAAAGACCATTGATCGCGGTAATCTCAGGCTTCAGGTTCAGGGGGTGCCCCAGGCTCCAGACGGACCTTCGGTTCCGGGGCGGTTGTTGACCATTCCGCTTCTCGTTCATAATGAGGTGCAGGGGGTTTTGTTGTTGGCAGCCACAGGGGCAGAGAAGTTGGCCGCCGTGGATCTCGCCTTTGTTTATCACATCGCCAATGTGCTTTCCTCTATTCTTTCCGCCGTCACCCGCATTCGCCAGATGGCGGCCCATGATTCCCTGACGAAGCTCTATAATCGCGCCTATTTTGAGGAACAGACAGAGCAGGCTTGGCAACTGGCTCGCCGGTACAATCACAATATGGCGGTTGCCATCACGGACATTGATCATTTCAAGTCGATAAACGACACCCACGGCCATCTTGTGGGGGATCGGATTCTCCGGGAGTTTGCCGGGATTCTCACGCAGGTGGCCCGGACTTCCGATGTGGTCGCCCGATACGGCGGGGATGAGTTTGTCGTCCTCCTTCCCCATACGGATCTTCCTTCCGGCCTCACCCTTGGAAACCGCATTCGCAAGGCGGTGGATGAACATGTGTTCTGCGCCGATTCTCTTTGTCTTAAGTTGACCGCTTCGGTCGGATTGGCAACCAGCCGCGATATCACGCCTTCTGATCACGCTTCCGAGATGTTGCGTCTTGCCGATGTCGCGCTTTACACAGCGAAACGGGAAGGTCGAAACCGGTGTTGCTTGTGGACTCCGTCGAAGGAGCGGGAGGCGGGGGTGGATGTCAGCGAGAGCAGAATCCAGGGTGGACAGAAGGAGGGGGCTACTCATACGCCTTTTCTGCTGGTGGTGGACGATGATGAGATGATTCTCAAGGTTCTGAAAAGAATTCTGGAAGGTGCCGGATACCGTGTTGAGACGGCTGGGGGTTCCCAGGAGGCGATTGAAAAAGTCCGGCAACACCCCGGGCAGTATGATGCGGCCATCACGGATTTAACCATGCCCGGACTAAGCGGATTGGACTTACTGGCGGCGCTTCGACAGACGGACAGTTTTGTGATGACGGTGGTGATGACGGGGTATGCGACCAAGGAAAACGCGGTGGCCTGTCTCCGGGAGGGGGCTTTTGATTTCATTGAAAAACCGGTGACGCCCGTTCAGCTGTTGGCGGTGATGGAAAAGGTTCTGGAGCACCGTCGGTTGCGGATTGAGAACGAACGATATCGGCTGCATCTGGAGGACATGATCCGCCAGAAGAGCGCGGTTCTGATGGAGACGATGGAAGCGTTGAAGAGTTCCTACGATTTCACGCTTCAGTCCATGGTCGGATTGTTGGATGTTCGGGAACGCAATACGGGGCAGCACAGCAACCGGGTTCGGACGCTTGCGCATACGCTCGGAAAAATAATGAGCCTGTCCCGGGTGGATCTTGATGCCTTGTCCCGGGGTGCCCAGTTGCACGATATTGGGAAAATTGCTGTGCCGGACAGCATCCTGCTCAAGGCGGGTCCCCTGACTGAGGATGAATGGAAGGTGATGAAGACCCATCCTGAAGTCGGGTATAACATCCTGTCCGCCAGTCCTTATCTCAAGGATGTGGCGGAAGTGGTTCGCTCCCATCAGGAACGGTATGATGGGAAAGGCTATCCCCGCGGGCTCAAAGGTGATGATATCTGCCTGGGAGCCAGAATATTTTGCGTGATTGACTCTTATGACGCCATGCGGTCAGACCGGCCCTATCGGAAGTCCATGCCTCGCGAAGAGGCGATTGAAGAAATTCGGCGATGTAGTGGAAGCCATTTTGACCCCGCCGTGGTTGATGCCTTTCTTCGACATGTGGATCAGATGGAAGCTACGGGATGCTGGTCCTGAGAAGGCGGGGCTAGGTCCTCGGATACGGGCATAGCATTCCGTGTTCAAATAATTTCCGAACCATCACCACATCCAGATTGTGTCCGGCTTTATAGGAACATACCTCGCCGACAAACCGGCCTGAGTCAATCAACGCAAGAGCGGCCACCAGGTCAAGGATGGTGCGGTGCCAGACCGGCTCCAAGGCCTTTCCATTGTGGAACATCGTCGGGGTATTGTAGTACCCCCGTTTTCCGGCGATCAAAATGTTCCGGTTTGTGTAGCCGAGATTCCGGACATCGGCGAAGAGTTTCCCGAGCGTCCGGGTAAACAGCATCTGGGCAAAGGAGCAGTTGGTGCGGGCCAATGAGCCGTAGCGTCCGGTTTCCGGGGTGAGTCGAATCTTGAGGCGTTGCTGACCGATGGCGGTTTTGAAATTAACGGCAACATCCAGGGTGAGCGTTGGCACCGGCTCCGAGCAGGGTTTAAACACGAGGAAACTTCCATTGGGCGCCATGATCGACACCGGCTCCCGCACGGTCACATAATGCACCGGCTGATGGGTTTGCTTGACCCCGGCTTTGTCAATGGCCTCCACGAGATCCATACTGCCCCGGTCGAAAAGGGGCGGATCTCCGGAATCCATACGGATCATCAAGTTGTCCACATTCAACGCCAGACGGAGGGCGACAATGTGTTCGACCATGCGCATATAGTTGTGGGGCGAGCCACTGCAGAGAACGATGTTGCGCTGGGTGGTCCAGACATTGGTGGCCGCCACCTTGATCGGCATGGCGTCGGGCAGGTCGGTACGGTCGAACCACCAGCCTTCCGTCGTAGTAGGTTCGAAGTGGAGGGTGCGCTGGGCTCGTCCAAAGAAAGTGCCCGGGCCGGTAACGGAAATGGGGTGGGCGATCGTGGTTTGGAAGCGGTCGGCTTCCCTGATATCGGGGATCCATTCCTGATCCACGGGCTGGTTTTGAAAAGCTTCAAACTGGCGGTCCATCAGGGCCGCCTCTCCCTGCAGCAGGGTTCCATAGAGTGGTTTTGTCATGTGTCTGGTCTCCGTCATGGCCGCCCATACAAGACAAACCCCGCCTGAAAGTCAAGACACCGTCAAGCTGCGGGCAGGGTTGTAGACGGGAAGGAAAGGGGGTAGGATTCGGCTGCTCATGAAAAGACGCATCAGGCTTACCCTGCCGCCGGGCCACAAAGAAGTGGCCCTGCTTGAATTTCTAACGAGCCGGTTCACCTACCATACCCGGGATCAATGGAACGAGCGGATCGCGGAACAGCGGGTTTTGGTGAATGACACGGCGGCGGTGGCGGATCGGCTTTTACGGGCCGGCGAAACGGTGGAGTTCATCGCGCAGGAGGCGCCGGAGCCTCCGGTGTGTTTTGAGTTCGCCGTTGTCTTTGAAGATTATGACCTGATGGTCATCAACAAGCCGGCGAACCTGCCCTGCCATCCCGCCGGGCGTTATTTCAACCACACGCTCTGGGCCCTCCTTAAGACGCGCCATTGTCTGGAGTCCCCGATCCTGGTGAACCGGCTGGATCGGGAAACATCAGGGTTGCTTGTCGTGGCGAAACATACCGGGGTGGAAGCCAAGTGTCGCGCTCAGTTTGCCAGGAGGCAAGTGGTGAAGCGCTATATCGTGCTGGTGGAGGGAATGTTCCCTGACTCACTTCAGGCGCGGGGATGGATGAGGCCCGATCCGGAATCCGGGGTTCACAAAAGGCGACGATTTGACCCCTCAGCCCTGAACCCTGAACCCCGAACCCTGCCCCCCCCCGATGGCCCCGTGGGGGGCGAGTGGGCGGAAACGGATTTCCGGAGGCTGAATTATGTGAACGGAGTAAGCGAAGTGGAAGCCATTCTCCATACAGGGCGTCTCCACCAAATCCGGGCAACGCTACATTCGCTAGGGTTTCCGGTTGTGGGTGACAAACTTTACGGGCCTGACCCGATGATGTTTGTCCGGTTCTGTACCGATTCCCTGACGGTGGAGGATCGCCGGCTTCTTCGGATGGATCGACAGGCCCTTCACGCCACGGAATTGGAATTTCGGCATCCCGGCACGGATCACCTCATGCGTTTCGAAGCTCCGCTGCCGCCCGACATGGCTGCCATACTGGTTACTTAAGGAGGCCGACTTCCCTTAAGCACTCCGCCAGTTTGGCTTTATTGGCCTCACTGGTTTCGCAAAGGGGAAGACGGTAGGTTTCCTCAATCAGCCCGGTCATGGCCATGGCAGCCTTGATCGGGATGGGGTTGGTGTCGATGAAAATATCCGTAAAGAGCCGGTAATATTTCATGTGGAGGGCGAGTGCCTCGTTCCATCGGCCGGCGGCGGCGGCATGAACCATATCGGCCACGGCCTTGGGCGCGATGTTGGAAGCAACACTGATGATGCCCTTGGCTCCCAATGACATCATGGGGAGCGTCAGGGAGTCGTCGCCCGACAGCACGGTGATAGAGCAGGCGCGAAGGATCTGGCTGACGCGATCCACGCTGCCACCCGCCTCCTTTACGCAGACGATTTTTGGGTGTTTCGACAGGCGGGCGATGGTGGCAATGTCAATTTCCCGGGCCGAGCGACCGGGGACATTGTACAGCACGACCGGCAGGCCGAGATCGGCTACGGCCGAAAAATGGCGGTAGAGCCCCTCCTGATTGGGCTTGTTGTAGTAAGGGGTAACCTGGAGCGTGCCGTCCGCCCCGGCCGAAAGGGCATGCTTGGTCAGTTGTATGGCCTCGGCGGTCGAGTTCGCGCCGGTTCCAGCGATGACCTTGATTTTCCCCTTACAGGCCGCGATGGTGACCTCCACGATTTTTTCATGCTCGTCGAAATCGACCGTGGGTGATTCGCCGGTGGTGCCCACGGGGACAATTCCGTCGATTCCAGCCGCGATCTGGAGGGCGATCAGTTCGCGAAGTTTTTCGTAATCCACACGGCCGTCCCGGTTGAAGGGGGTGACAATAGCTGTATAGGCGCCTGTAAACATGATGATCTCCCCGGCGGGATAATGCCCGCCATCTAATTAACTTTACAAGATCCGGGCAGGGAGGCCTCTCCGAGGCCTCCGCGGACGGCTCGGAGAGCCGTCCCCACCCT
>CAIZMS010000345.1 GCA_903934155.1 uncultured bacterium
ATCCCTGGACCGGCACATCACGACCGCTCGAAGTCATCTCTCAGGACCCTGGCGTTACGAAGCTGAAACTCCCCCTGACGAAAACCGAGATTCAGTTGATCGTCTTCAGCCCCGGCGAGCCCGACAGGGCTCCCTTAACAACCAACAACCAACAACTAACAACTCTCGAAATCACCGGCGATTGGGAGTTTGAACTTCAGCCGACTTCAGACAATCGATACGGCGATTTCCATTGGCCGCCAACAAAAGCGATGATTGGAGCCGAAGCACGTCAAGTATGGTATTGCGAAGGGATAAAGCCATCGGAAGCATGGCGCAAGGTGACCACAACGTTTGGGCCACGCTTTATCAAATGCTCAGCAATGCCCGATTTAGCGAGTCTTACACCACCTGCAGATGGAAAGGTGTGCGAGTATTCTCTGCGCTGGGGAATAGAAAAAGATTCGGGTGCTCAGGGTTATCACGGGCTAAAAGAAAAAGTTCATAATGATACGATAGGCATTGGAGTGATGAAAAATGACGGATGGCAGCCGAGCTATGTTGCAGAAGAAAAAGATACTTTCTTTTGGACAAGCGTTATTGCTCCACGTGATATGACCGCGAATATTCACAGCGGCTTAATCAAGCCGACAAAGGCATGGCTGAACGGATTGGAAATTCAAAGTAAGAATGTGGCGTTGAAAAAGGGACCTAATATTCTGGTGTTGCAATACGCAAAAGAAAAGCCGGGGCACACTTATTTTGTCATTTCAACATCAGTGCCTGTAGAGCCAGAGCCTGAGATTGTTCGTTTGCCTGCGGGACAGCAACCTGTATTTAAGTTAAGTCCCCTCACCGCCAAGTGGGCCGATGATCTGGGGCTCTTACCTTTTGACATCAGAGCAAATGAAGAGAAACCGATTGGCTGGTATCGTTTTGTTTCTGCACCTGGACTTCGCGCACTGAACATTAAGTGCAAGGGTGAGCCGCAAGTGTTTGTTGACGATAAACCGGTTAAAAAATCAAGGGATGGGATTTTTAAACTTTCAAATCCTGCGCTCAAACCAGTGCAAGTGATGATTCGTCTGGAACAGGAACGCGGATGTTATGGAGGAGCTGCATTACTTGAAGCGATCAAGCTCGACTGTGGTGTTGGGGCTTTTCCTGTGGGCGATTGGTCACAGAACGAAGGATTGGCCAGTTACTCTGGTGGCGCGTGGTATCGCAAGACCATCAATATTCCAGCAGCAAAGCAAGTGTCGCTTGATCTTGGAAACGTAAACTCGTCAGCGGAAGTAAAAGTGAATGGAAAGGCTGTGGCGATTCGGCTATCTGCTCCATGGCAGTTTGATATTACAAAATTTGTGAAGCCAGGCGACAACCGGATTGAAGTGCTGGTCTATAATACGCTGGCCAATCATTATTGTACGGTTCCAACAGCATACCGTGGGTCGGCGCTGTCAGGTATTCTTGGTCCCGTGCGAGTGATTATTGCGGATCTTTCGCCGGGCGTGCCGCAGCCTCCCAAATCTGCGCTGGTGAAGCCGGTTGTCACGGTCAAAACGCTCGACGATTGCAATGTCGTCTGGAACACGCCAAGCAAGCATTCCTTTGGGTCGATGCCGTTGGGAAACGGCGATATCGGACTCAATGTGTGGGTTGATGAGAATGGCGACCTGGTGTTTTACATCAGCAAAGTGGACGCTTACGACGCCGGGCATTTGCTGCCGAAACTCGGCCGGGTGCGGATACGGTTCGAGCCGAAGCTGGACGTGAACGATTTTCAGCAGACGCTGGTGCTGCGCGACGCGGCGATTGAGGTCAAGGCCGGCGATGTGAAGCTGAAGGTCTGGGTGGACGCCAACAGCCCGGTGATCCGCGTGGAAGGGAGCTGTGCCACGCCGCGCACCGCGGTGATCGCCGTCGAATCGCTGCGGCAACTGGCGGATGCGGAATCCGCGCTTCCGGGGGCGGGAACTGCCGGGGTGATTTTTAATGACAAGGCGGACCGGCTTGCCTGGTGCTACCGCAACCAGTCATCGGCATGGGCCGTCAATTTGGCGAGTCAGAACACGCCGGAGATGGTCGCCAAGGCGAAGGATCCGATTCTGCATCGCACGTCCGGTTGCGTGGTGCGGGCGCAGGGATTCGTGCGCGAGAATCAAAGCACGCTGAAAACGAAAGAGCCAGTGATCACATTCGATTGCTCAGTGCGCATTCTTTCCAACCAGCCTAAGGGCGTGAAGGAATGGCTGGCCGAAGCGGAGCAGCCGGTGAAATCCGACTGGTCTGCGCACCAGGCCTATTGGCGCGCGTTCTGGAATCGCAGCCACATCTTTGTCAGTGACTGTGGTGCTGGAAAATTCAATCTCGACCAGTGCCGGTTCACCCAATTCGCCCAGGGCTCGAAGGCGTATGATGGGCACAAGGAAATTGATGCGAAAAAGAACGCATTTCAGATGAGCCAGCGATATGCGTTGGAGCGATTCTGCGAAGCCGCTGCCGGTCGCGGCACGGTGCCGCCACCGTATAACGGTTCGATCTTCACCATGGACATGCCGCCCGGGGTGATGGGATTCGACGCTCCAAAAGGAGGCGGGGCTTCCCCCGATGGTCGCGATTGGGCGGACCTCTCGTTCATGTGGCAGAACACGCGCTATCCCTTTTGGTCGATGGCCACCCGGGGCGACTACGACACGCTCCGGCCCGGCATGCAGTTCGTGCGGGACGGCTTGGATATCTGTCGTGACCACTGCAAAAAGCTGCTCGGCATCGACGGCGCATTCATCATGGAAGCGAGCTGGTGGTATAATGTAGGCCGCTTCAACTGGGACCAGGTACCCGGCCACCTGGTTTACCATCAACTGGCCACGATCGAGTTGCCCGCGATCATGTGCGAGTATTACGAGCACACCCGTGAGCGCAAGTTTCTCGACGAGGTGCTCCTGCCGTGCGCGGACGAATTCATTGCCTACTATGCAAAGCGGTTCCCGAAGCGCGATGCCAGCGGCAAGATGCTCATGGAAGGGGTCGGTTGCATGGAGACCTACCAGGGGGTGACCAATCCCTGCACCGAGATCGGCTGTTTGAAATTGCTGCTCGGCAAGCTGCTCTCCTTCGATATTGACGCCGCTCACCGCGAAAAGTGGAGTCAGTTGCTGGCCGCGATGCCCGACGTGCCAGTGCGGCGGATCCGCGGCATGGATCTTCTTGCCGTCGGTGACGTGTATCAGTCCGGCCGCGTCGATTGCGAAACTCCCGAAATGTTTTCCGTTTACCCGTTCCGTCAGGCATGGCTCGGCACCCCCGGGAAACTGGCGATGGCCCGTCAGTCGTTCCATGTACGCAACATCCAGATCGACGGCACGCAGGACGCACAGCCGGTGGAAACCGGCGGCTGGCAGGCGGCGCCCGTCCAGGCGGCGTTCCTTGGTCTTCCGCGCGAGGCCGCGCGCTTGGCGAGCATCAACTTCAACGATAAGTTCATCAATTGGTGCGAGAATTTCAGCCCGGACACGCCGTTCCCGAACCGTCCGCATGCCCGGTTCCCCGCTTTCTGGGAATGCAAGATGGACGGCACACCTGACAACGACCACGGCGCGAATTCCGCGAACACCCTGCAAAGCATGCTGTTGCAGAGCGACGGACAGAAGATCCTGCTGCTGCCCGCCTGGCCGGAGGATTGGGATGTCTCGTTCAAGCTATGCGCCAATGACAACACCAGCGTCGAGTGCAAGTACCGCAACGGCAGGGTGCAATCGCTAAAGGTGACGCCGGCATCCCGAGCCGCCGATGTGATTGACTTTAGCACTCCGAAGGCCCGTGTGAAGAATCTCGTGCAGGTCGCCTGCGCGGATCGTAATTATCTCTTCAAACTCCCGCCGATGCTTGATGCCCAGCCGAAGCCCGGCCCGGCGACGGCGGTGTGGCTGAAGAAATACGGGGAATGTCTGGAAGGCACCAAAGCCGGCCCGTGGGAGAACTGCCTGTTCAAGGGACGGACACTTTATGTCTTCGGATTCGACGGAAAAGCCGCCGCCACCCCGGAGATTGCGGCCACCTTACGCAGCCAGAACTATCTGACGGGAAAGACGGAGAAACCCGTCAGCATCCTGAAAGTGGAGTATGACCGCGACCTTGAACTGCTCGCGCTGGGGGTGCCGTCGAAGGACTCGCTCACGGCGGGCAAGAGCGGGACCACGATTGATTTTGGGCAGTCACAGACGTTTGATCGGTTGGAGTTCACCATCGACAACCCCGGCCACCGGCGAGGCGCGGGGAAAGTTTTCGAGTTGCAGGCGCAGCAAGCGGACGGTTCGTGGAAAACCATCCACAGAGGGACTGTCTATGGGATGATCTACGCCAAGCGCTTCGCGCCGGTGACCGCACAGCAGGTGCGACTCAACGTCGGAGCTCCCGTCAGTCAGTTCGACCTTTTCGCAAAAGGAAAATAGCATCTTTCAAGCAATGAAACAGCGTCTCTCATCTTTTCTGCTCCTCAGCTTATCCTCTTCCCTGCTCCTGGCTGAGCAACCGCTCACTCCCGAGCAGGCGCGAGAGGTGTATCACATCCCGGTTCCCGTCGCGCAGGGCCCCTTCAGCGCCGATCAACACCTCGGTCAGTTCCGTGGAACTGCTCGGTTCGCCCGCCAAGCTTCAATGGAATCAAGAGGCCAACGGGCTCGTGATCCAATGCCCCTCCAAAATGACATTCTCCTTCGCCGTTGTATTCAAGATTGGAATTTAAACTCTTAATAACGTAAAGAAAAAGTGAAAGTGACCTTTGTACATGAAGAACACCATGACCATCAATGCACTCCTATTTGCGGGCCTTGTCTTCGGTTCGCTCGCCTCAATCAGCACCGCCCATGCAGATAAATCTGTAGCCCCTCCCGAGCCGTTCGGACCCACGCCCAATGCCCGGCAACTGCGATGGCACGGTTTGAAGACTTACGCATTCATCCATTTCGGAATGAATACCTTCACCGGTAAGGAATGGGGATATGGAGATGAGCCGCCGGAGACATTCAATCCAACGGCCTTTGACGCCGATCAGATTGCCCGCACCGTGAGCCGCCGGGGTCACATCGTAACAAGTAACATCTTGAAAGATGCCGAGCGGTGCGATGTCCCAGACCCTGACGATGCTGGCTGAAAAAGTTCTCAAAACAGTTCAAATGTAATATGTTACGATGTGACCCCGATGTCAGCTTAACGGTTACTCTTTATGGTGCCTAAAATAAGGCTTTAAGTAAAATTAAAGTTGTGGACTCGAAATCTCTAAGGGAGGGGTCTGTCTGGTGAACCGCAAGGCAAGCATTGGCCGCAATCTCGCGACCGGCGCAACAATCAAGATTCCTGCCAAGCGCGTGGTGAAATTCCGCGTCACCAAAGCTTGCGAGGATGCAATCCTGGGCTAATTGAGTCTATGTTTCCGCAGGCCGCCACCGAAAGGGTGGCGGCCTTTTCACTAAGTGCGATTGGGTTCAGTAGGGAATCAGTGCGATAATAAAACTTGCTAATGTTCACGAAATAAGCCATGTTCACGAGATCATGAACACTGATAATATCGTGAACATACACAGGGGCGCACCTGGGGCGCTGGAAAAGGCGCTGGCGGGTAAGTTGCGGGCAATACTGGATGATATCGGCTGGCTGGAACACGGGCCTGTCGAGCGTTTCCCGTCCATGCATGAGAGAGGGTTCGATCTCCGCGTCGCACTGAAGCTTCGAGGCCGTGGCACAACCCAATTGTGGGTGCAATGCAAGGTCG
>CAIZMS010000346.1 GCA_903934155.1 uncultured bacterium
ATATGTTCATGCACCGCATCGATGATATCGCACTCAAACGGGAAGAAGGCATCCTCCACCTCATCCTGCGGCGTGATCCAGTTGCGGGCGCCCACCACCACCGGCGGGGCATCCAGCTCATCAAAGGCAAACTGGCTGATCTTGTTCGCCATCGTGTGCAGGAAACTGCCACGCTCGCAGGCGTCACTCGCCAGCAGGATACGGCGCGTCTTCTGCACCGACTCGATCACCTTCGCATAGTTGAAGGGAACCACCGAGCGGGCGTCAATCACCTCGACTGACATCCCGTACTTCTCTTCCAGAGTCTTCGCGGCTTCCAGCGCCCGGTAGAGCGTGGCGCCAATGGTGAGAATGGTCAGGTCTTTCCCGGCCTTCTTCACATCCGGCTCGCCGAAGGGAATCTCATAGTAGTCCGTCGGCACACCACCCTTATGGAACTCCTCGGGGATGTCATAGATGCGCTGACTCTCGAAGAAAATCACCGGATCGGTGCCCACGAGAGCCGAGTTCATCAGCCCCTTGGCATCATACGGCGTGGCCGGGAAGGCAATTTTCAGTCCGGGAATATGTGCCACCAGGGCAACCCAGTCCTGACTGTGCTGGGCGCCATACTTGGAACCCACGGAGACCCGGACCGTGACGGGCATCTTGAGCACGCCGCCGGACATGGACTGCCACTTGGACAACTGGTTGAACAGCTCGTCACCCGCGCGGCCCATGAAATCGCAGTACATCAGTTCCACCAGCGCGCGACCGCCTTCAAGGCCGTAGCCGACGGCGGTACCGACAATCGCCGCTTCGGAGATCGGAGAGTTGAACAGCCGGTGATACGGCAGCGCCTCGGTCAGCCCGCGATACACGGCAAACGCGCCACCCCAGTCCCGATTCTCCTCACCGTAGGCGACCAGGGTCGGATCGCTGTAGAAGCGGTGAATGATGGCTTCAAACAGGGCGTCACGGAACAGAACACAGCGGCTCTTCGCCAACCGGTTACCCGCCTCGTCAAAGGCCGAACGGCTGCGCCCGGCCAGTTGCTTGACGCGGGGATTCGCCTCCAGGGGCATCAGGGTGTCGGGCTTGGCATTCGACATGGCTTCGACCCGCTGATTGGAGAACATGGTCTGCTCCAGCAGGCTGCCCTTCTTCTTCAGATCCGAACGGGGCGAGATCGTCAGGTCAACCGCCTTCTGATACGCCTTGAAAATAAGGCCGTCCACCTGCTCCTGCATCGTCTTCAGCTCGCCTTCGCTGGCCACCTTGGCCTTCACGAGCTGATCCGCAAAGGTAACCAGCGGATCAATCTGCTGCCACGCCTCGACTTCCGACTTCTCGCGGTACGAACTGGCGTCGGACGGCGAATGGCCGCTGTAGCGGTAGGTGATCGTATCGAGCAGGACCGGCCCATCGCCCCGGGCCAGAATTTCCTTTTTGCGCCGGATGGCGTCAATGACCGCGAGCGGATTGTAGCCGTCGACGCGTTCCGCGTGGAGCTGGTCCGGCCGGATTCCGGCGCCGAGCCGGGCGAGGACCTTGAAGCCCATTGTTTCGCCCACCGGCTGGCCGCCCATGCCATAGAAGTTGTTGAAAAAGTTCATGATCAAGGGCAGGCCGCCGCGGTGGGCGCCTTCCCACAGTTCCTTGAACTGATCCATGGTGGCAAAGCAGAGCCCCTCCCAGACCGGGCCGCAGGCGGCCGACGCATCCCCGATATTGCACACCACCACGCCGGGCCGGAGATTGACCTTCTTGAAGAGGGCCGCGCCCACGGAAATATCCCCGGAACCGCCCACAATGGCGTTGTTGGGGTAAACCCCGAACGGGGTAAAAAAGGCGTGCATCGACCCGCCCATGCCGCGATTGAACCCGGCATCGCGCCCGAAAATCTCGGCCAACGCCCCGTAGATCAGGAAGTCCATGGCGAGCTCCTTCACGCTGCCGGTAAAGCCCTTCTCGACCACGCGCAGGCAGGCGCCATCGAAAAAGGTCTTCATGATCTTCAGCAGGCTCTCATCGTCCAGTTTCTGGATCGCCGACAAGCTTTTCGCCAGGATTTCGCCATGACTGCGATGACTGCCATAGATGTGGTCTTCCACATCCAACAGGTACGCCTGCCCCACCGCCGAGGATTCCTGGCCGATGGAAAGATGGGCCGGACCCCGATGATTGTAGGCAATCCCCTTGTAGGCACCCTGCAGCTTCACCTCGTTCAACATCGACTCAAAGCCACGAATGATGGCCATGTCGCGCTGAATGCGCTTCAGTTCATCCTTGCCGTATTGCTTCAGCTCTTCTTTAACCGTCTTGTTGTACTGGTTCACCGGAATCGGCTGGAACTCGACAAACCCCGCACGACGCACATCGCCGGGCATAATCATCTGATGTTTAGGCATAGTTTTCTTCTTTCCTTTATTCTTGTGTTTATTGTGGATTCTAAATTCTGGATTCCGGATTCACTTCCTGCACTTCCGGTGCCACCAATGACACCTTCTTGCTCCTCAAAAATTCGCACCATTCGGGCGTGGGTGCCTGATCGGTCACCACCGTGGAAACGGCCTCCCAATCCACAATCTTGTAGAGCGAGGGCGCCTCGAATTTCGTGTGGTCAAGCACCAGAATGGTCTCGCGGGCATGACGAACCGCCAACCGGTACAGGTGCGAACTCTCAATATCGCTCGCCGCCAGACCGAAATCCATGCTCACCCCGTCAGCCCCGATAAAGGCACGATAACCGCGCAACTGCTCCATCGCCTCCAACGCCAGCGGCCCGATCGTATCCATTCGATCCACCCGGTACTGGCCGCCCAGCATGATAATGTTGATGTCCGGGATCGCCGACAATTCCTCCGCCAGCCGGATGGAATGGGTAATCACCGACACACTACGCTTTCCCTTCAACAACCCCGCCATCTGGAAGGTAGTCGTCCCCGAATCGAGAAAAATCTGGTCACCATCCTGAATCAGGCCGACTGCCAACTCACCCACGCGACGCTTGGCTTCTACATTCAAGATGTTTTTTGAGCGGAATGAAAAATCAGCATGACGCTTCAAGGTGGCCCCGCCGTAAATTAACTCCAACTCCTGAGCGTCCGCCATGGCCTTCAAATCGCGCCGGACCGTGGCCTCGGAAATAGACAGCTCAATAGCCAGATCTTTCACCAGAACATGCCCGTTCCGATAGACCCGCTCTAAAATAACGTCTTTTCGCTGTTTTCCAGAGTAAACCACGTGAAAATGCTCCCTTATGCAAAAACTATGATCATGTTTGCCATAAGTGCTGCATCTTTGTCAACAAAATGTTGCAAATATTTGTTTGACATATTCATATGATAATTCCATATTCGTACAAATTATTGAGTGAAGTTGGATTTTTATTGATTCACATATTTCGATTTATCAGGAGAAACAATCATGTTTGAAGTTCAAATGCCTCAAGCCGGACAATCCATGGAAGAAGGAACGATCGTCCGCTGGCTCAAGAGTGAAGGCGACAAGGTTCAATCAAAAGACATTCTTTTTGAAGTGGAAACGGATAAAGCCGTGGTGGAAGTGGAGGCCGGGCATGATGGCATCCTCCGCAAAATCATTGTGCCACCCGGCCAGATGGTTCCCATTCGCACTAAAGTCGGGTTGATTGGCAACGCCAACGAGCCGATTCCCGCCGGTTCCGACTCCCCTACCCCCGCCGCTCAACCGGCTTCCGTCGCCGCCGCCCCCGCACCGGCTGCAGCAACCGGCGGAAACCTGACCGATGTACTCCTTCCCCAGGCTGGACAATCCATGGAAGAAGGAACCATCGTCCGCTGGCTCAAGAATGAAGGGGACAAAGTCCAGGCAAAGGAAATCCTGCTGGAAATTGAAACCGACAAGGCCGTGGTGGAAGTGGAGGCCGGACATGACGGCACGCTACGCAAGATTCTTGTTCCCGCCGGAACAACCGTTCCGGTTCGCACACGTATCGCGCTGATCGGCGATGCCAACGCTGCCCTTCCCGCCACGCCTGCCGCGACGGCTGCGCCTGCGGCACTCCCGCCGTCGGGCCCGTTGAAAGCCTCTCCCGCCGCCCGAAAAATCGCCGGCGAGCGCGGGATTGACCTCACTTCCGTTGGCTCAGGCTCCGGACCCAACGGCCGGATCACCTCACGCGATCTTCCTGCTACTGCTACCCAGACAACGCAGGTCAAGGCGGCACCCGCCGCGCCCGCACCGGCCCCGGCGTCATCCGTCAGCGGTCAGGCAACCCGCCGTCGACTGACCCCGATGCGCAAGGCCGTGGCCCGGAACCTGCTGGCCTCGAAGCAGAACATCCCCCACTTCTATATGCAGTTGACCGTTAACGCGGCGCCCCTGTCCGAACTCCAGAAGTCGGAGAAGAGCAAATACCAGTGCTCACTCAATGACTTTGTAACCAAGGCGTGCGCCAAGGCCATTCGGGAATTTCCCGCTTTACGGAGCCGGATCGAAAATGACGAGATGGTGGAATTCAACGATGTCAACATTGGGATCGCCGTCGGAATGGACGAAGGCCTCGTGGTCCCGGTGATCCTGGGCGCGGACACCCTCTCCATCAAGGATCTGGCTTCCGAAACACGGCGCCTCGCCCAGTCGGCGAAAACCGGAAAAATCGAAAACATGGGCAAGGGCGTCTTCACCATCACCAACCTCGGGATGTTCGGCATCGAGCAGTTCACCGCCATCGTGAACCCGCCCGAAGCCGCGATCATGGCCGTCGGAACCCTCCGTGAAACGGTTGTGGTTCAGGATGGCGCCATGTGGCCGGGCAAGGTCATGACCCTGACCCTCAGTGCCGACCACCGCGTGGTGGATGGCCTCCCCGCGGCCAAGTTCATGGCCCGTTTGAAGGAACTACTGGAGACCCCGGCACAGTTATTGTAAGGAACACATCATGAGTAAACATTTTGATATTGTCGTGCTCGGCGCCGGACCCGGCGGTTATGTAGCGGCTCTGAAAGCCGCCCAAATGGGAGCTTCGGTCGCCATCGTGGAACAGGGGCATCTCGGCGGAACCTGCCTGAATGTGGGCTGCATCCCCTCCAAGGCGCTGCTCGCCTCCGCGGAATTAATTCACTCCATCCATGGCGCCGCCGCCATGGGCGTGAAGGTTTCAGGCGAAGTCACCTTCGACTGGCCTGCCATCCAGGCCCGTAAGGACAAGGTTCTGCAGACACTACGGGGCGGTATCAAGTCCCTCTTCGCCGCCCGGAAGGTCACGCTCTTCCAGGGACGCGGGAAACTGAATGGCCCGGGAAAAATCGTGATTGAATCCAAATCGGGCACGGAGGACATCACCGCCGGAAAAATCATCCTGGCCACAGGCTCGATCCCGGCACGGATTCCCGGCTGGCCCACCGATCCCGAGAAAGTCTGCACCAGCGATGAGTCCCTTCACTGGAAAACCCTCCCCGCCCGCCTCCTGATTGTCGGCGGCGGCGTCATCGGCTGTGAATTCGCCTGTATGAT
>CAIZMS010000347.1 GCA_903934155.1 uncultured bacterium
GAATATCGCCTGATCCTGACGGCCGATGTCATTCTGAAAAAACTTCCCTCGAATGAAATCGTGGTGAACACCAAGGGGGTCATCGGCTTCACCACCTTCACGGCGCTCGCGGACTTGCCCAGCGCACGCCGCATAGCCCTCCCGAAAGCCGCCACAGACCTCGGTCAGCGGATCGTCAAGTGCGTGGTGGAGTACTGGTAACGATCCCGTGCAACAACACAAAAAGCCGTGTCCGGTTACCCGGCACGGCTTTTTTAACATTCCCCCAAAACTTACACCATCTTCGCGAGCATGGCGGCGGCGCGCGATTTGCGACGGTCCGCGGTGTTCTTTTTGAGGATGCCCCGCTTGGAGGATTTATCGAGAATTGAGCAAAATGTGCTGAATTCCTTGAGCGCCTTGACTTTGTCCTTGGACTCGATCGCCGCGACATAGACGCGACGCCCCGTGGCAATTTCACTCTTGGTGCTGCGATTGCGAACTCGCCGGACCAGCGCCTGTTTCGCACGCTTGCCTGCTTGCTTGATATTCGGCATAAGACTATCCTTTACCCTAACTTCTGTTGTTGCTTGCTGACCGCAAAAAACGCCGACATAATATCGGCCCATCAGATCAAGTCAACCTGTAATTTGCATAAAATAAATGAAGGTGCCTGTTCGTTATGACTAGTGAGCCTAGAGAAAGGGTCGAAGCGCAGCCCGGAAAGAGCGGTGATGAGGAGCTCATTGCGGCCTATAACCGGGGAGGGCTCAAGGCGCTCGATGAATTGGTGGAGCGCTACAGAAAGCCCCTTTTCAACTTTCTGATGCGAATGACAAAGTGTGAGGCGGAGGCGGAGGAGATTTTCCAGAACACGTGGATGCGGGTCATTACCAAGGCCCACGGGTTTGAAGGGGATCATTTTAAGAGCTGGTTGTTTAAAATTGGACATAATCTGGTCATTGACTGGAGTCGGCGGGAGAAAAAACAGATCAGCATGGACGCTCCCCTGGGAGGGGGCGAAAACGAGGCCACCTTGGGTGACCGGATAAAAACCCCGGAACCGGGACCGGATATACGGGCCAACAGCCGGGATCTGGGGAAGGCTATCGAGCTGGCGCTCGCACAGTTGCCGGCAGAGCAGAGAGAGGTTTTTACGCTCCGCATGGAGGCGGATATGGCGTTTAAGGATATTGCAAAATTACAACGAGTTTCGTTGAACACGGCTCTCTCGAGAATGCACTATGCGTTGGCAAAAATGAGAATGCTGTTGAAAGAGCACGAGCCGGATCGAAAAGAATAACATGAACTGTACTCATATCGAAAAACTGATCCTCTTGCAGGACTCGGGGGAATTATCCGGACGGCAACGGCAGGATTTGAACAGCCACCTCGCGGAATGCGCGGCCTGCCGCCAGAGTCGGGCTGACCTTCATCTCCTGCGCCAAGTCCTGAAGGAAGCCCCGGCCTCCCTTGGCTTCCCTGCCCCGGAAATTCTGAAATCCATTCGGGAAGCGGCAGCGCGGCACGCCCTGCGGACACCCCGGTCGCTCTCCATTCCCTGGAGGGGCATTCTGGCCGCGGCGGCCAGCTTGGCAATTTGTCTCACCAGTCTCAAATTCATCGCCACCCCTTCCGTCGCCCCCTCACTGGCAGATCATTCGGCGGCTACGGAAATTGTTCCCCTGGTGGCAATGGTCATGGGCAATGAGAGTTCCCAGGAGAATTATTCGGACGAATCCGATATGACCATTCTCGCGGATCAGTTACTGATCCTTCAGGGAATGAAGGTGGATTCGCGGAACGACCTGATGGATGACTTCACGTCACTTGAGGACAATCAGCCCACAACTCTTCAATGGAATAATAATTCCGAACCTCATCCTGAAAAATGTGGATGACCACATCGAACAGGTCGAGCACCATCCACCCGTCGTCCGGGGTTCCCGAGATGCGGGGGCGGACTGAGTCTGTCGCCTTGATATCCTTGACCACGGCATTCATCATGGCCTTTAACTGGGCCGATGTGGCGCCGGATGTAATCATGTAATAATCCGTCACGGGCGACGTTTTCCGCACATCAAAAACCACAAGGTTGGAAGCCTTTTTGGAAAGCAAGGCTTCCCGGGCAAGGCGCATCAATTTTAGTGAATCCATCATTCCGTTCATCTCCTGTATAGGGAATGCTCAGCAATATACATATCCACCCCCGGCGGCACAAGATAACGAATACTCATGCCCTCCGCCACCCGATACCGGATATCAGTCGACGACACATTCATCAGGTGCCCGATCCGGATGGCCGCCTGAATCTGACCGGGCCAGGGATCCCTCAACTTGATGTCTTTGGCCTGCAAAGCATCCAGATTCACGCCCGGCCGCGCAATGGTAACAATCCGGCACAACCCCAGCAACGCCTCAATCTCGCGCCAGAGATGCAGTTCAACCAGCGAATCCGCCCCGATGATAAAATACAGTTCCACCCCCGGATGATCCGCCGCCACGGCGCGCAGGGTATCAATCGTATAAGAGATTCCGCCGCGCTGAAGCTCCAGATCGGACACCTCAAACCGCAAATCCCCCTCAATCGCCGCCTCCAGCATGGCTAACCGGTGGGCCGCAGGAGCAAGGCCGGCATCGGACTTATGGGGCGGACAGGCACAGGGCACAAACATAACCCGGGATAAATCAAAGGCCTCCATCGCATCCTGGGCCATGATCATATGGCCCAGATGAACCGGATTGAAGGTTCCACCAAAAACACCCAAACGGGGCGGATGACTCAGTTCGTCCATCTAGACCTTTAAGTCGAGCACGGCCCGCTTGATGGCCGCAATATGGGCGGGCGTGGTTCCACAGCAGCCGCCAATGATATTGACTCCCGCCTCAACCAGGGCAGGAACGCGGGCCGCCATGTCGGCTGGGGTTTCCGGAAATACATCAACGCCATTGACCGACTTGGGCAATCCCGCATTCGCGTGAACCAGTATGGGCGTGGTCGGGGCGGCGGCCCTCATTTCCCGCACAATCTCCACCATGCGCTCCATGCCATTGCCACAATTCGCGCCGATAATATGAGCGCCCGCCTCGATGGCCGCACGGGCCGCCTCGGTCGGGGAGACGCCCATCATCGTCCGGTATTCGCCCTGGATCGTTCGTTCAAAGGTGAAGGTACAAATCACCTCGCACGAAGTATGCTCCCGGCTGGCCCGTACAGCCGCGGCCGCCTCATCCACCGCACTCATCGTTTCAATGCAGAGGGCATCGGCACCGCCTGCGGCCAGCGCCATGACCTGCTCCTTGAAATCACGGTACAGGTCATCCTCGGTCACATCACCCAGAACGGTCATTAACCCGGTGGGACCTACTGAAGCAATCACCCACCGGTCAGCCCCCGCGGCCTCCCGTGAAAGTGCCGCCGCCGCCCGGTTCAGTTCGGCGGTTCGATCCTCAAGCCCGAAATGCTGAAGCTTGCTGCGGGTTCCCCCAAAACTGTCGGATTCAATCATGTCGGCACCCGCCTCAACATAACTGCGGGCAATGTCGAGGACATCCGCCGGATGGGTCACACACCACAATTCCGGGCATTCGCCGGGCTTCATGCCTTTTTTCTGGAGAAAAGTCCCCCACGCGCCATCCGAAACTAACACGCGGCCCGACTGGACGGCCGCCAAAATGGTTTTCTTCGCCATAACTTGATCTCCTGCTGTTGGGGGTGACATTACACCGTCTCCGCCCAGGACATCCAGCCGATACTGC
>CAIZMS010000348.1 GCA_903934155.1 uncultured bacterium
GGACGGGTTCGAGGCGTATGGCGTTGGGTCGCCGTTGACGGCGCTCAAGGCGTTTGGCTGGTCGGCCTCGGATGCGGGCGTGGTGGTGGCCGTGCCGACGATCAAGGCGCCGTCCTCGACCAATGCGGTCCTGTTGCCCGTGAACACCATTGTTTCCAACCGGGTTGACGGGGCCGGGTTCAACGGCCTCTGGACGGATGTCTACCTGCGGGAGACGAACCACGTGGCTGAGCTGCCGGAACTGTCGGCCACCAACGGCGGCCCGGCGGTCGTGGCGTATATTGGGACGAACGGCTATCTGACCGTGTTCAATCGCGACGTGGTGGGGGGCTGGGACGTGTGCAGCAATGATGCCCGTAATGGGGCCGCTCCGAAGGCGACTGGCGATTGGGCGCGGGTTACCTGGTTTATCGATTTCGCCCGTACGAACGCGGCGTTCTTCCTCGACGGGCATCTGCTCCGGGAGCAGGTGCCGCTGATCGGGTCAGTGACCCACTACAGCAGTCTGCGTGCTGATGGCGGATCCGCCGGGGCCGCCTACCTGGACAGTGTCCGGATCTGGACCAACCTGCCGACGGGGCTGGCGAATGGAGCAGAGGGCGATCTGGACCAAGATGGAATTTCCGACGCCCAGGAGATTCAACAATACGGTAACCTCTCGTTCTATCCCCGCGGTTCAGTCTTCAAGATCCGGTAACCCCATTGACTAAAGGAACGGGGAGAAGAATCTGAACAGAAGCCGCGAAGTTCGCAAAGGCATGCGTGGCAAAGATGCCACACATGCGGAATGGGTTTGAAAACAAATCCATGCTGCGGCGTCTTCGCCGTAGCACTTTGTGCCCTCTGCGACTTCTGTTCAAACTCTTCGTTTTGGTTCGGGTTATGCCGGGTTACACTTAATCCACCCGCTTAATCGATTGGAGCCGGTATATCAATAGTCACGGAATGCCCATGCTATGTCGCAATTATTGTGACATGACGGTTGATTCGAGAATTGCGTATATAAGTATGGATATGAAGGATAACAAAGCCCCGCTCACCCTGGTTTCGTCGCAATACTCATCGGTTCCCCTGGGGAAGCGGAGGCACCCTCTGGTTATGCTCGGCGCCTGCGTGCTCATCAGCGGACACTCTGCGACCGCGCTTGATCTGGCCCCCTCAGCTGGAGCGCCCGCCGGGGATCCTTCCGGGGTAGTTCAGCTGCGGCTTCTGGATCCGAGCCTGACGGCGTCGAACGTGGCGATCGCGTTGGCCAACGCATGGGCGAATCCCTCTTCCTCCGGCCAGTCGACCTCCAAGTTCTATTACGTTACATCGGGAAATGTCAGCCAAACGGCGCCAGGGGCGTTTGATGCCCACTCGAGCACGGTTTCAGCGTACATGGTCGGCAAGGGCACCGGTGGAAACCCACTCAACTGGCAGAACAGCATGGCCCCGGGAATCGGGGTGTTCTATAGCTATGACCTGTCGATCGAGTCCTACAACGTTTTTCAGAGGATCCCCCTCGCCGGCGGGGTACGGATCGTGTCCCAGCCGTGGGGGCAATGGGGGGCCGCCTGGGGGTATACCAATACAAGCAATGAACAGGCTTACAACCAGGCCTACGACAACTTCGCCGCCACCCAAAACGTCCTCTTTATCAACAGTTCCGGCGGGGCTAGCCAAACTCCCGCGAGCATGTTTAACGGCCTGTGCGCGGATGGCGGGACCACCCCCAATGGCAAAACCTACGACGGGCGTGTGTATAAGCATGTGTATTACC
>CAIZMS010000349.1 GCA_903934155.1 uncultured bacterium
CCAAAACGCAGCTCACGCTCGCCACACCAGACGTAAACACGGCCGTGACGCTGCTCCACGCGATGAAGTACGGGGACGCTCTGCACCGGAGAATGGGAGATCGGAAAACTCACCTCAATCCCGCCCCCGGTGTAGAACTGACGGGGAAGAATGCGGACAGGACGAACGGAAGGCGACGCGTAGAGGCACTCTTTTCCCGAGAAAAGATGGATCAAGGACAAGACCCGACCTCCCAGATCGGGGCAGATGACCGCCCGGATGGAATCATTTTGCAACGAAACCAAACGAAGAAGTCGGAGGACCGGGCGTTGGCTGGTTTCGCAAAAACTCTCGTACGGATAGATGCCATCAGGGTCTTGTGCCGTAGGGATCGGGCCCGCGGGGACAAGCGGGTGAACGAGAAACATCTCGGCAAACTCCTGGAGCTGAATCATATCAGACGACTCGCGCCGTCATATTCTCCTGCGCCACATGTGCGCACCCCGCCCCGCCCGGTTGCTCATGAAGGCTCAGGACCCTCATTAATTGAAGGCGCCTCGTAGTGGTGAGGCCCCCCGTGTCGCCGCCAAGACCGATAAAGCAGGACGAGGGGGACCATGAGCAGCATCCAAAAGCCAAATCCCCAAAGAAAGATGATGGAATAGTCGTTGAAGATGTCGAGCAAACAGCCTGCCGCATAACCTCCAAGGGTGGCGCCAACCATCATTAGAATAACGCCGTTGGAAAACAACTGACCATAGTTTTCCCTGTGCAGCAGCACCATCCCCACCGTTCCCATTCCCGTTATCCAAAACACCATGGGGATCTGGGCGATGATTGAAAAGACAAGATAGGAAGATCCGCCGCGGATGTAGAAATAGGACGCCAACGCCACCAGCGCGTTGAATAATACCGTGACTAGGCACACTCTGAGCGGATTGAACCGGTCGCACAAATATCCAGCAGGAAGATAGATCAACGCTTGTGCCACATAGGTCCACCCCTGAACTTTTCCGATTTCATCCAAGCTCAATCCCAGGGTGTTCTGCGCAAAGAGCAAAGCAAAGGCGCCGGTGCCGGCCATGAATCCCCCGATAAATTGGAGCACATAGTAGTTTCTATAAATTGGAATTCGCACAAACACGCGGAGGTAGTCCTGGACGGCCAACCATATGCCACGGTCTTTTTTTGGCGGGGGTGGCGGATGTTTGCCTTCACGGACCCGCCAGCACATCAGGAGGAAGGATGCGACGCATAGCAGGCTGCAGGCAGTAAAGATTACTTTCCGATGGGACATGACATAGCCCATCAAGTAACGCGAAAAAAGAAACGAACCCAGGGTTCCCACCACCCGCGCCATCGCCAGGAATCGAGACAAAACCTCCGCGGGCACCACTTCCTGGAACAGGCAGTAGTACATGCTGTTGATCACCATGTTAAAAAAGTGGTACATGACCGCAAATACGCAGAGAGCAAACAAAATCACCTGCGCTGGAGTGACAACCCACAATTTGGAGAGAACCTTGCCATGCAACCATGTCCCCAACTCCGGCGTGTATCCGATGAGAAAAATGGCGGCCGCCGTGCATGGGGTCGCCCAGAGGAGGAACGGGATGCGTCGCCCCCACGAACTGCGGCATCGATCACTTCCCATGCTGATCGCGGGAAGAAACACCAGGTTGACGACCCCCGGAACAGTTGCTGTCACAACCCCGATTAACGTGTTGGACGCCCCGAGCTCGTTCATGAACAAGGGCACAAACCTGGGAACAATGGACTCGAAAATAACAAAACAGAAATCCCCCCACAACAGCCAGGCGAACACCCCGAACAATCCCGCCAGAGTATACCTCAGGGTCCCGATCTCATACAGTTTCGGCGCTCCCTTGGGGCTCTGTGCCCCCTGCGCGCCACCGATGGGCGAGGAATGCGCAATGGATTCCGACATAAGATAGGTAAGTTTTCCGGGATACGTTCTGCTGGCCGTTCCATGAATCGATCAGCGCCTACAAAGGGATGGGCATAATCGTCTGCAGCAGTGGAGCCGTGAGCGGCCTCTTTCGTCTTGGAAACATGGTCTCATCCTCTATATTAGCATCAGCGATTTCCAATCTAGAGGAAACGCTTGTC
>CAIZMS010000350.1 GCA_903934155.1 uncultured bacterium
GCACTCAGATTATGTGATCGGAGCCTCGCTCTGGACCTTTAACGACTACCGGAGCGATTACAAGAACACCCCGCCCTCGGGAAACCGGGAATGGGGTGTTGTGGATGAACAGCGCCGCCCCAAGGCCGCCTATGAGCAGGTGCGGCGCCTGTTCAGTCCGGTTCGGTCGCTCACGGTCACCAATGGTCAGGTGCGGCTCGAACCGAGGGCGGTTGGTGAGATTCCCAGCTACCGGCTGAGGGGGTACACGATTGTCTGTTCCCGGTGGGATCACGAGGGTGTCAAGGGTGAGAGCGGCAGGATTTCCGTTCCTGAGCTTGCGCCCGGCGCGGCCGTATGGATGGCTCCTCTCCCTGTCACAGGCGAGGGCGTCAGGGTCGAATTGGTGGCCCCCACCGGCTATACCGTGCAGGACTGGGGGAGCGTTTCTACCACTCCGGCACATGGCCCGGAGACCAGTACCTCCGGGAAGGCGTCCGAACTCAATCTTGGTGCCATGATACAGCCGGTGCCGATGTCGGCACGATTTTCCGAGCCGGGCTATTTTGTCTGGTGCGGGGCGCCGGTCAAGGGGGACGACGGCCGGTACCATCTCTATTACTCGCGCTGGCGCGTCGAAAAGGGGTTTGCGCCTGGCTGGGCGTTATGGTCGGAGATCGCGTACGCGGTTTCGGATATACCCTTGGGACCTTTCAAGCATGTCAATGTCGCGTTGCCGCCCCGCGGCAGGCAGTTCTGGGATGGCACCACGACGCACAATCCGAATATTCTCAGGAAGAACGGGAAGTATTATCTTTTCTACATGGGCAATACCGGCGATGGCCGATCCTACCCGATGCACCGCAATAACCAGCGGGTCGGTGTCGCTGTCGCCGATAGGCCCGAGGGCCCCTGGAAGCGGTTTGATAAGCCGATCCTGGATGTGAGTGACGACAAGGACGCATTTGATTCCCTGTGCGTGACCAATCCCAGTGCGACGGAACGGCCTGATGGAGGCATTCTTCTTATTTACAAGGCGGTCAGGATTGCCGCAGGCAAAGTCATGGGCGGCAATGTGCGTCACGGTGCCGCTCTTGCCGATACCCCGGAAGGTCCCTACACCAAGGTGATTGGACGGATTTTCGAAGCCGACGATGCCGATGCCGGAAAGCATTGGATGCTCGCCGAGGATCCGTTCATCTGGTTCAGTCGGCGATACGGCAACCGGTATTATGCGGTGGCTCGTGATGTGGTAGGAAAATTCAGCGGCTCCGAAGGTGGAATCGCGCTGTTCGAATCCCCTGACGGTCTGAACTGGAAGTCCTCTTCCCATTCGAAGGTGCTCGGGAGCCAGTATCCCTGGGCCGATGGCTCGTTGAGTATCACGCGCTTGGAGCGCCCGGCGATTCTGTTTGATGGTGAAACTCCGGTCGCTCTTTTTGGAGCCGCCGATGGTTATGGGGTGGAGGGCCGCATCTCTTCTAATATCCAGTTCCCGCTCCAGAAACAGCCCTGAGCAACCTGGTGATCAAATGAAAATGATAACGAGCCTGTTGCCGGTCATGGTCCTCGGACTGCTCGCGGCGGGAGCCTGCGCCGCCGACACGCACGGTATGCTCTGGTATGATGCGCCGGCCCTGAAATGGGTCGAAGCCCTTCCGGTTGGTAACGGACGGCTCGGTGCGATGGTCTTCAGCAATCCGACAAACGACCATTTTCAACTCAATGAAAATACCGTCTGGTCCGGCCAGCGACACACAAATCCCAAGCCGGAAATGCGAGAAAATCTTCCAGCTGTTCGCCAACTGCTTTTCGACGGCAAGTTTGCCGAAGCCCAGGAGCTGGCCGAGAAAACGATGACGACACCGAAAGACCCGCGCTACGGCCACTACCAGCCGCTCGGCGACGTTTTCTTGAAGTCTGACCCGTTCGATGCGCCCATCACGGACTATCGCCGGCAACTCGACCTTGATCGCGCGATCGTTACCACCACGTTCCGTGTGGGCGACGCCACATTCACGCGCGAAACATTTGCCTCGGCGCCGGGCCAGGTCATCGTGATCCGCCTGACCTGCGACAAGCCGGGTCGTTTGTCCGGTTCGATCCTATTGACGCGTGTCAAGGAGGCCACGACCCGCGCTGTTGGAAATGATGAATTGCTGATGAGCGGCCAGTGTCCTTTCGGCGGCGTGAAATTCATCGCCCGCGTGAAAGTTGTTGCCGAGGGCGGCTCGTTTGCGGCCAGTGGTGACTCCCTTCGGCTCGACCACGCCAATTCAGCCGTTATGTTCATCGCCGCCGGTACCGATTACTATGGTCATGAGCCCGCCGCGCCCATCGTGCCGAAGCCTTACGCGGAGTTGCTTGCCGCGCATCTTGCCGATTACCAGAACCTATTCCGCCGGGTCACGCTTGATCTCGGTCCCGCTCCCGCGGTGCCGACGGACGAACGGCTTCGTCATCCCGGCGACCCTTCGCTGGCGGCGCTGTATTTTCAGTTCGGTCGCTACCTGCTGATCAGTTCGTCGCGGCCGGGCGGACTGCCGGCCAATCTGCAGGGGCTTTGGAACGACTCCTTTTTGCCGCCATGGTTTTCCGATTACACCATCAATATTAATACCGAGATGAACTACTGGCCTGCCGAAGTCTGCAACCTTTCGGAGTGCCACGAGCCGTTGTTCGATTTTGTCGAGAGGCTTCGCGAGCCGGGCCGCCAGACCGCCCGTGAGCGCTACGGCTGTCGTGGGTTTGTGTTGGGCACTCGGACCAATCCCTGGTTGTGCACCGATTTGCGTGCGACGGCGGGCTTGCTTTATCACGACTCCGCCGCGTGGCTGAGCCTGCACCTCTGGGAGCATTACCAGTTCACCGGCGACAAGAACTTTCTCGCCCGCCGGGCGTATCCGGTCATGAAAGAGGCCGCCGAGTTCTATCTCGACTTTCTTGTCGCCGGTCCCAAGACCGGGTGGCTGGTTTCCGGCCCCGGCACGTCACCGGAGAATGCATTCCTGGCGCCCGATGGCACAAAGGTGTCGCTCAGCATGGGGCCCACGATGAGCCAGCAGATCATCCGGGAATTGTTCACGTACTGTATCGAGGCCGCCGACATACTGGCCACTGATGCCGGGTTCCGGGACGAACTCGTGACGAAACGTGCCAAGTTGTTGCCTTTGAAGATTGGGCGCGACGGTCGGTTGCAGGAGTGGTCGGAAGATTTTCGCGATGCGGATCCCCTTCATCGGCATACGTCGCATCTGTTCGGGTTGCACCCTGGCACGCAAATCACGCCGGATGCTACACCGGAACTTGCCCGCGCGGCCCGTCAGGCGCTTCTGTCCCGGGGTGACCGCAGTACGGGCTGGGCCATGGCGTGGCGGATGAACTACTGGGCCCGTCTACGGGATGCAGATCGCGCCCTTGTCTTGCTCCAGAACCTGATGCGCCTGACCGACAGCACGCATGTTGATTATGGAGCCGGGGGCGGAGTCTATCCCAACATGTTTGATGTCCACCCGCCCTTTCAGATTGACGGCAACTTTGGTGGGACGGCGGGGATTGCGGAGATGCTGCTGCAGAGCCATCAGAGGGTAACAGGGTTCAGGGTTCAGGGGTCAGGATCGCGGAAGGTTTCCCCCACTGGAAATTCTTTCCTGAACCCCGAACCCTATCTTCTTCACATCCTCCCTGCTCTTCCTGAGGCCTGGCTGGAGGGCTCGGTGAAGGGTCTCAGGGCTCGGGGCGGGTTTGAGGTGGATATCGCGTGGAAGAAGGGGCGTTTGGGTGAAGCCGTTATCCGGTCGCTGAATGGCACACCGTGCCGGTTGCGATACGGAGATTCGGTCAAAGATGTGACGATCAAAAAAGGGGGGGGCCTTCGGTGGAATGGGATGCCATGATGTATGGCCGACAAGACGTGGGTTGAGGGGCGCCTCGGGGATGGATTTAAACGTTCCGAGACCCTGAGGAGTGCGTATGAAAAGAATACTTTCGGTTATTGTTCTGTTGCTGATTTTGAAGGGCGCTGCCAGGGCGGCGGATTATGATTATGGGGCGATGATTCAACCGGTTCCGGTTTCGGCGGTATTTCGCGATCCTGGTTTATTTGTGTGGGACGGCTCTCTGATTCGGGACGACTCGGGCAAGTACCACCTGTTCTATTCCCAGTGGCCTTCCAACCTGACGATGAATGCCTGGGTCTCCCACTCGGCGGTGGCTCACGCAGTGGCGGACAGACCGACGGGCCCGTTTTATTTCAAGAATGTCGTACTGGCGCCGCGCGGCAAGACGTTCTGGGACGGCATGGTAACTCACAATCCGAGCGTGGTGCGGTTCAGGGATGGCAAATCCTATCTCTACTACATGGGCAACAGAGGTGACGGAACCGTGGGTAAGCAATTAAACTGGATCCACCGGAATAACCAGCGGATCGGCGTGGCCGTGGCGGATTCTCCCGATGGACCATGGAAACGCTTCGACAAGCCGGTGCTGGATGTCAGTGCCGATCCGCAGGCGCCGGACGCGCTTGTGGTCAGCAATCCTGGCGTCACGCAAAGACCCGATGGCGGTTTCCTGATGATGTGCAAAGGGGTGGGGAAGAAGAAGCCGCTTCCGGGAGGAGGCCCGGTGACCTTTCTGATTGCGCGGAGCGATTCCCAAACCGGGCCGTTCAAGAAGGAGCTGAAGCCGATGTTTACGCAGGAGGAGTGGGGGATCGCCGCTGAGGATCCCTTCATTTGGAGGGGCAAAGACCGGTATTGGGCCATTGTGCGCACCGATGGAAAGCCGGTGGTTACAGAGACGGGTGTGAAGTTTGAGAAAAAGCCTGCTTCACTCGTCCTTGTGGAATCGCTAAACGGGTCAGACTGGAAACTGGCGAAGCATCCCCTGGTGACCACGATGAATCTGCGTTGGAGCGGTGGCGAGGGACCGGCGATGGTCACGATTCAGCGACCGCAGTTGTGTCTGGAGAATGGGCAGCCGGTAGCCTTGGCGTGCATCTCAACGTCATACCCCGATGGTCGCTATGGTGGATTTGTCGTTCCGATCTCGCTCAAGAGCGCGCAAAAACATATTCAATAAGCGCGATATTCGGTAATTGTGGCGCCACGGAGCTGATGACCTTGAAGGGCGATTAGAACAGGTGAGGTTCAACGGGAAAGTGTGTTGTGAAATATGATGCGCCGACGAACCCGCCGGAATTTGGCAATCGTGTCCCTGTTGGTCGATGGGGTCGTTGTCGGCGGATAAGGCCCCATGCGGAGTGAAGACTCGAGAGGCGCTTTCCTTTTTTAGTGTGGAGTGGTATTGATTCAGCCATGGGTTTACTGTCATCCAATTTTCGATTTCGGATGGTGTTCGCTCTGTTCGGAGTGACCGGTAGCCTTTCTGGGATTCCTGTTTGGGCGGAGACGGTGGAGGCCCGGCTGGCGGAGGACGGACGCTCGGTGATCCTTTCGGCGCCGGGGATTGAGTATTTCCGGGGCGGCTTTTCGGCTTGGATCAATGATGTGCCCGGAACGAATTACGTTTTGTCTTCCGAGTCCGGCTCACAGGTTGGCAGGATTACCACCGCTGTGGAGAATACGCCCTACGGACTGGCTACCGTCCAACGCGCCACCTTCGAGTTCAAGGAAGAACAAATGGAGTTGTTGTTCCGGCTGGACAAGATGGCAGGCGCTCCCGTTGTGCTGTTGCAGGCGGGGATCCGGAACAGGGGAAGACGGCCTGTCAGCCTGGACAATACCTGTCCCCTGGTGATGCAGCCCGACCCTTCCGA
>CAIZMS010000351.1 GCA_903934155.1 uncultured bacterium
CGGAGGTGGCCTGACGATCGGCAGCCGCCGTAACGAGATTAAAAGATCGAATACACACGTAGAAGCTGCGGTGACTCCATTTCGGACGGGAGTTCGATTCTCCCCGCCTCCACCATTTTATTGTTGATTGTAGAGTGTAGATTTATGCGTGCTCTTATCACCGCGTTGCGAACCCTGACCTGTTTACCTGTCCCCGGAACTGACGCCACCAGCATGGCCTCTTCCCTGCCCTTCTTCCCCGCCGTTGGCGCCCTGATTGGCATTGTAGTTGCAGGCGTCCTTTATGGAATCACCCTCACCGGATGGCCTGCTGGCGCGGGAATCGCGGCCATGATCACCGTGCTCTGGATCACACGGGGACTGCATATTGACGGTCTTGCGGATGTCTCGGATGCCTTCGGCGGCGGAAGAACCCGGGAACGACGACTGGCCATCATGAAAGACCCCCATACCGGCGCCTTCGGGGTCATGGCCATTGTCGCCGACCTGCTCCTGAAAGCGGCGGCACTCGCCCAGCTTGCGGCCCTGCACCAGTGGGCACTCGTAATCGTCCCTTTCATTGTATCCCGAACCGGGCAGGTCTTACTGGCCGTCTCACTCCCCTATGCGCGAGCCGAAGGCGGGAAGGCGGGCGGCTTTGTAGAGGGAGCCCGTCCTCTCCACTTTCTTCTCGCTCTCCTTGCCTCAATAGCCTGCTGCCTTGCCGTATCGGGTTTACCAGGCCTCATTCTGCTGCTTCTGGGACTGGTCACCATGGTTCTCCTCAGGCTCTGGATGAAACATCATTTTGACGGTGTCACCGGAGACCTGCTGGGCACCGCAAACGAAGTCGTTGAAACCGGCCTGCTCGCCTTTCTGGCCATCATCAGCCCTGTAGCCTGATTTTTGCGTAACCCCTCCCTCGACATGCCTGCCTCATTCCGATATAGTTCAGGCTTTTTTACAGGGAAAGGATATGACGATGCAGGCATTGAAGAAAACAACGTTTCCCGGCCCCAAGGGGCCGGTTCTTCTGGTGATTATGGATGGAGTCGGGATCGGCGCCTACGAGGAAGGCGATGCCGTTCGCTCGGCCCTGACGCCCAATTTGGACTGGCTTAAGGCCAATGCCCTGTATAGCCAACTCAAGGCGCATGGAACCGCTGTCGGCCTGCCAAGCGATGATGACATGGGAAACAGCGAAGTCGGGCATAACGCCATCGGGTGCGGTCGGGTGTTCGCGCAGGGCGCCAGCCTCGTCAGTAACGCCATCGCCACCGGGGCCCTGTTCCGCGGAGAAGTCTGGAAGTCCCAAATCGCCAATGTCCTCAAGAACAACTCCACCCTCCATTTCATGGGGCTGTTTTCGGACGGCAATGTTCACAGCCACATTGACCACCTCAAGGCCATGCTCACCCAGGCCAAGGCCGAGGGTGTCAAGCGGGCCCGGATCCATATCCTGCTGGATGGCCGGGATGTGGGCGAGACCTCCGCGCTGGAGTATGTCGATCCCTTCGAGCAATTCCTGGCAGGACTGAATGTCGGCGGCTCCGTGGATTTCCGCATTGCGTCCGGCGGCGGTCGTATGAATATCACCATGGATCGCTACAATGCGAACTGGGATATGGTCAAGCGCGGATGGGACACCCATGTTCGCGGAATCGGATCCCCGTTTGCCTCCGCCCATGAGGCGATTGAATCGCTCCGCAAGGCCAAGCCGGGCGTGATCGATCAGGACTTGCCCGCTTTTGTAATTACCGAAAAAGGACAACCCCTCGGCAAAATCGCGGATCACGACAGCGTGATCTTTTTCAACTTCCGAGGGGATCGCTCCATTGAGATGACCCGGGCGTTCGATGATGATACGGTGACGGAGTTCGACCGCTCTCCCCGGCCCAAGGTGCTTTACGCCGGAATGATGCAATACGACGGCGACCTGAAGCTCCCGAAACGCTATCTCGTTGAACCGCCCGCCATCGCCGAAACCATGGGCGAATACCTCGTCAAGAGCGGCGTGACGCAGCTCGCCATCAGCGAAACCCAGAAGTACGGGCATGTGACTTATTTCTTCAACGGAAACCGGTCTGGAAAATTTGACGACCAGCTGGAAGACTACGTTGAAATCACATCCGATATTCTGCCCTTTGAACAGCGCCCATGGATGAAAGGCGCGGAAATCACTGATGCCGTGCTCAAGGCGATTGAAGCAAACCGGTACAAGTTCATCCGCCTCAACTTTCCCAATGGCGACATGGTTGGCCATACAGGAGTCTATCAGGCTACCCAGATTGCCGTGGAAACGGTCGATCTCTGTATCGGGCGGCTTCTCCCCGCCGTTCAGGCCGCTGGCGGCATTCTGGTGATTTCCGCCGACCATGGAAACGCGGACGACATGTATGAGCATGAAAAGAAAACCGGCAAGGCAAAGGTCGAGAACGGCAAACTCAAGGTGAAAACAGCCCACTCCCTCAACCCGGTCCCCGTCTATATCTACGATCCCGCCGGCACGGCCAAATTAAAGCTGACTGATCAGAAAGGACTGGGCATCAGCAGCCTAGCCGCCACCTGCATCAAGCTGCTCGGGTTTGCCCCCCCGTCCAATTACGACCCGAGTGTTGTGGATGTCGGCTGAATGGATCCGGAATTCCAATGCCTCCGATGCGGACGATGCTGTCGCCATGAGGGGGAAGTCCGGCTTATTGACGGAGAGGCGGAGTCCATCGCGAAAGCCCTGGGCCTGGAGCCCGCCGACTTTGCAGAACAATTCACCCGGCTCCGGGAGGATCGTCTTGGATTATCGCTGATGGATCATCCCGACGGTTCCTGCATCTTTCTGGAGGGCAACCCACCCTCCTGCCGGATTCAGGATGCCAAACCCCGCCAGTGCCGTGAGTTCCCCCATGCCTGGCGCTATAAGAACTGGGAGAAAATTTGCGCCGCTGCCCCAAAAATGGAACTTTGATCTTGCTTCAACCCTCCCAAGCCCGTATTAAATGCACTCACTTTTACGACCAGAAGGATGGCGATCATGAACAGTTTTGAAAATAACGACCTGCACGCAAATCAACACGAAACGAGCGGTCACGAAACGCCGACCAACAACAACAAGGAGATCAAAAGCTGGATGATCACCGTTGGCGTTGCCGCCGTAGTCGTCCTGGCCGTCTTCCTGTATCGCACCAATAAGGCCGGTAATGAGGAAAAGGCATCCCGCATGCTAGGCGAAGCGCGAAACGCGCAGGCCCTTCAGGCCATCATGAGCCAGTACCCCTCCTCCGCCGCCGCTCGAATGGCCCTGCTGCAAATGGCCAAGGCCCAGTTCGATAACGGGGACTATGTTTCATCCCAGGCCAGTTATAAGGACTTCCTGTCCAAATACCCCACCCATCCCATGACCGGCATCGCGGAATTAGGCCTGATTCATTGCACCGAGGCAACAGGCCAGACGGAGAAGGCCCTGGAGGAATACACCCGCTTTGCGACCACCAAGCCGACTCATTTCCTGGCGCCCACGGCCATCTTTGGAAAAGCCCGATGTCTGCAAGCGCTGAAGCGGTACGACAAGGCTCGGGCGACCTATGATGATTTCCTGGCCGCCAATCCGAAAAGCGACTGGAAGAACGACATCGAGGAGGCGCTCAAGCAACTCGAACGCGAAGCCCGCACGCCGTCGGTTAAGCTGTAAGAAAAGAAATCAGCCCTTCTTCTCGTCCGGCTTTTTCCCGTCGGTATCCTCAGGTTTTGCGCCTTCGTCGCGTCCCTTTTTGAACTCATTGAGGCTTCGCCCCAAAGCGCGGGCAAGATCCGGCAATTTCCTTGCCCCGAACAGCAACAGAATCACCAGCAGAACGATCAACAGCTCAGACATTCCGAAGTTACGCATAATCGTAGCCTTTCATTGACTGGGGCATACTACAGCCACAGGGCACCAAAGGCAACCCTGTGGGTATAATGCATCACAAAAAAAAGGGGGCGACCTGATTTGACCCAGGCCGCCCCGTCGCTTTTTCTATTTACTCGTATCAGGCCTGAGGCGCCGCAACGACTTCACCCGTGCAGGGGGGCATACCCGCCAGCTTGGTGAGCATATCGAACTTGGCCAGAACCTTCTGGTCCACAATGGCCATGAGTTTCGTAGCCTGGTCCGGATTGATCTTCTTCAAGACGCGGAACCGGTTTTCTTTCATGGCATGCTCGCTGAACTTCATCGTCGGAGCCTTGCTGTCCAGCGTCAACGGATTCTTGCCCTGCGCTGACAGCTCCGGATTGAACCGGTAGAGCGGGAAGTGGGCCGAATTCACGGCATCCTTCTGGCCCTGCATACCCGAGGTCATGTCAATCCCGTGGGCGATACAGTGCGAGTAGGCGATGATGATGGCCGGGCCGTCATACTGCTCGGCTTCCATGAAGGCCTTGACGCACTGGCCCGGGTTTGCCCCCAGGGCCACGGTGGCCACATAGATGTTCCCGTAAGTCATCGAGATCATGCCCAGATCCTTCTTCATGGAAGGTTTTCCACCTGCCGCGAACTTGGCCACAGCACCCATCGGGGTCGACTTGGAAGCCTGTCCGCCGGTATTGGAGTACACTTCGGTATCCACCACCAGCACCTTGATGTTGCGACCGGAGGCAAGGACATGATCCAAGCCACCATAGCCGATATCATAGGCCCACCCATCGCCACCCAGCACCCAGACGGACTTCTTCACCAGATAATCAGCCAGGGAGAGCAACCGGGTACATGACTCGGCTTTGCAACCGGCCAGCTTGGTCTTGAGCGTGGCCACCCGGGCGCGCTGTTCCTCGATACCGGCCTGGGTCGTCTGATCCGCTGTCTTGATGGCGGTCAGGAGATCCTTATCCGCCTTAAGGCTGTCACAGGCACCCCCGATCAACTGATCCACGAGTTCGAGTGCGTACTCATTGAATTTGTCAACCGTCAGGCGCATCCCGTAGCCAAACTCGGCGTTGTCCTCGAACAACGAGTTCGCCCAGCATGGGCCGCGTCCATCATCCCGCTTCGTATACGGGGTTGTGGGAAGGTTACCGCCATAGATCGACGTGCAGCCGGTCGCATTGGCGATGTAGAGCCGGTCGCCCACCAACTGGGTCAGCAACTTGACATAGGGCGTCTCGCCGCAACCCGCACAGGCGCCGGAGAACTCAAACAACGGCTTCACGAACTGGCTACC
>CAIZMS010000352.1 GCA_903934155.1 uncultured bacterium
GTTTCATGTAATATTCCCCCGCCAATTTCCCGAGGGCGTAGGGCGATTCCGGCTCCGGCAACATCGTCTCCCGCTTGGGAAGCTCAGGGTTATTGCCATAGACCGCCGCCGAGGTGGCCAGCACCACCCGCTTGACCCCGGCCTCCCGGGCCGCCTGCAGTACATTCAAGGTTCCACGGATATTGATTGAGTCGTTATCCAGGGGGTGTTCAACCGAAACCGTCACGGAAACCAGTGCCGCCTCATGAAAGACATGCTTCACCCCCTGCATGGCACCCGCCAAGGCCGCAGGATCACAGATGTCCCCCTCCACCACTTCAATGGCCGATCCAAAGCCTTTCAGGTTCTCACGCTTTCCGCTTGAGAAATTATCAAGGATCCGGACCTCCACACCTTCGGCAACCAAGGCCTCCGCAATGTGCGATCCAATGAAACCCGCTCCGCCTGTTATCAATGTCTTACCCAAGTTCATGGTTCACCTGTATTGTTTTGTGAATCAGCCCCACAGTTTTTCGGGATAAACACCCTTTTCAACGAGGTGGCGCAATCCCTCCACCACCACGCTCTTATCCTGCGGATAGGTGACTCCAAACCAGTGTTCCGGAGTCGAAAGAACCTTCACCGAGGCCTTGCCCGCACCGACCAACCCATCCACCACCGTGGGTAGGAAAAACTCGGACTTTGGATTGGCTGCGTTTTTCTGAAGAAACAGGGGGAATTCACTCTGGAGATGACCGAACAGGGAGGGCGTCAATCCCCACATGTTCATGGACACCACCTCGTCGCCGGTCAGGGCTGTCCAACCGCCATCGCCCCCCGCAAAACGGACACCCATCGCAGTTCTCTCGATGTTTGTCCGTTCCTGGACACGCTTCAGCAAGCCTTGTCCGTCCACCTCGCACACCCCGCGCGCCACATGACCATGTTCAGAAAGCGTATTGCGAAGCGTAAAGCCCACCATGCTGTAGTTCCCGGAGTCAGGACTCACCCCTTTCAGGAACTGGCCCAGGACCTCATAGGAACGTCGACCATAGAAATCATCGGCATTGATGACGGCGAAGGGAGATTTGACACGATTCCGACAAGCCATGACGGCGTGTCCCGTTCCCCATGGCTTGACACGATCAGCCGCCAAGGAAAACCCTGCGGGAAGGTCATTCAGATCTTGAAAAACATAATCAACCGGAATGTGTTTTTCAAATCGGGCCGCCACCAGGGAGCGGAAATCCGCTTCAATATCACGCCGAATCACACAAACCACGCGATCAAACCCGGCACGAATGGCATCATACACGGAATACTCAATGACAATCGCCCCATGGGGCCCCACGGCCTCGATCTGCTTCAATCCCCCGTATCGACTCCCGATTCCGGCCGCTAAAACCACCAAGGTCATACCCATGATTCCTCCTAAATTCTGGTTACCAGACGCTCCATTGCGTCTTCCTGGGTTTCCATACTCTCCACCATCTTAAACTGCACCCGGCACCGGTCAAGGTTCTGGCCGGGCCGTTTTGTCTTGAAGTAGACATCGCCCTGAAGGTAGTCCGTCAGGAACCGCATCCCGATCATCAGTGTGATCAATCGCCCGGAAAAAACAAGTTCCTCCCGTTCGGCAGGGTTGA
>CAIZMS010000353.1 GCA_903934155.1 uncultured bacterium
CCCACAACGTGGGCGATCCCCCCGTAGTTCATAGGTCAAACGATCCCGCAACCCGATCGCCAGATCCAGATCACCGCCCGGCGGAATCCACCCATCCCGACCAGACCCCATGAGCAAAATAAAATCCACCTCGGGACACTCCGCACGAAGCGCCTCCCCAAGGGCCGCAGGATCAAAAACCACGGCCGCTCCTTCGGTTTTAAATTCTCGTTTTGAAAGGGACATGCCTGAATATTAATTGATCGCCCCAACACCGCGCAAGGCTTTACTGTCCCGACAGGCTTTACTGTCACTGACTATCGTGTTTGTGCCGTCAGAACGCATGATCTGGGTAGGAAGGCCTCTTGCTACTCTGAAAACCCCTATAGGCCAGGGGAAACTTCTGTCTTTCTCCATTGCTGGAGTTGGCGCAGGACGGAGGCATGGGTGGCTAACAGATCCTGCAGCACTACGGCTTCGTTGGCAGGGGTTACATCAGGCACCACACTGCGGGTGACATACGACAGCAACTCCTCACTCCCTGAGACCGGTCGGCGCAGGCGGAGAAACGTCAGCACATCCCACCGCGCCCCATCCCACCGCGACCGCCACCACCGCTGAAAACTGCCAACAGGATGCTTGAGATCCTCCCGGGTCAATCCGCGTGGCACCCAATTGGGGTCATCCGGCGTCTCTACCCGCGGAAACGCCATGGAACAGATATCCTCCCGGGTCGGTGCAAAATCCCCGGCCCGGATCATGGTCGTCACCCAGAGTGACACCGTCCCCGCTCCGGAAGTCAGCCGCCAGAGCTGGAGAGGGAGCCCTGGAGAAGGCTGTTGTTGAGTTGTTAAGCTGTTGGGTTGTTGGAGGGAGGAAAGGAAGGCGGATTGAAGCTTGGGGTCTGTCACAGCCCGGATCCCGCTATCCTGGATTTTTTCAACGGTGTAGTACTTGATCTTCATGCACATGGGCATGTTATAGCCATGGACCAATCGGACAAAAAAACGGGGCGCAGGGCCGCCTGATGCGTTCTCCCCGGCCAGTTCCATCCCCATGATGTTCGGATCCGTTGGATTTTCGGCATCTATCGATTTCACCCGTACCGCCCAGCCTGCGATGACCGGCTGGAAGCCCGCCAGATCCCGGGTCGTGAGCGCATATCCCTTCCCCGGCCGGGCACTTCGTTCCGCCAGCACCAGCCAAACCGCCAGCAATAAGCACCCGCTGACCAGCAGGATAGACACCAGAGAGGATCGAATTTGCCTAAAGATAGTCATTTACCACGGAGGAAGTGGAGGGTTGAGAGAGAGAAAACGAGAGGTGTTTCGCGATTTTTCAAAATGGGGTACTCGCCATTTTAAAAAATCGCGAAACATTTTCTTTCTCTCGCTCAAACCTCCGTCACCTCCAGCGAAGCGGGTGGTGAATCTTATTCCCCCTGCATCATCGGCATGGGCATTTCGGGGGCAGGCTTCGCAAGGTCGGAATACGTGATCTTGGCGTCCTTCTTCAGCTTCGCCGTAAACGCCTCGAACAACTTCATCTGCTGCTGCTGCTTCAGGTGCTCCATCAGCTTATCCTTGACCTCCGCCAGCGGCGTGGTCTTGCCCGTCTCATGGGCGGTCACCTGGATGATGTGGAACCCGAACTGGGTCTCAATCACCGGGCCGATGGCGTTTGTCGCCTGGCTGAAAGCCGCATCCTCAAACGCCTTGACCATCTGGCCGCGGGGGAAAGAACCCAGATCGCCACCGCGCTCTTTGCTGGGACAATCGGAATTTTCCTTTGCCAGCTTCTCGAAATCTGCACCCTCGACCAATTGCTTGCGCAGGCCATCGATCTTGGCTTTCTTCTCCGCCTTCACGGGGGCGGCATCCGTTGCCTCAGTCTTCAACAGGATATGGCGCGCGGAAACCGTCTCGGGCTGAACGAAGCGCTCCTTCTGCTCGTCATAGAACTTGGCCACATCCGCATCCGTCACAACAGAATTGGTGGGGACTTCTGATTCAACGAGTATCTTGATCCGGATCTCGCCCACCAGATTCGAACGCAGCGAGTCCAAGGTCATATTCTCGCGCTTCAGGACATCCTCGAGGGTCATATCCTTGGGCAGACGGGTCTTGATCATGGCGATCGCCTCGTCCAAATCCTTGTCGGTTCCCTTGATCTTGCGCTTATCGGCTTCCTGATTGAGCAGGGAGCGAATGACGAAGCGTTCGGCCGCCTGCTGGCGGAACCGGCCCATCATGGCCTCCATCTGGCCGGGCTGCATCTGGGCGGCCTGGGGGCCAAGCATGGCCATGACCTGCTTGTCGGCTTCACCGACCGTCAGCTTCTCGTCGCCCACCGCGACCAGGACGGTGGCGGGATCAACGGCGGGAACGGCAGGAGCCTGGGCCACGCCCGCCGACTTGCCGGCTTCGGACTTTGCGGGCTCCTTGGCGGCAGCCTTGTCCGCCTTGTTGCAGCCCGAACCAACCATCATCGCCACTCCGCCACACATAACCGCCATCATCAATTTCTTAAACATAGCCTGTTCCTTTCTTAAAATGTGCAAAGGCGGGAAATTACAACAAACCCCCACCCTGAAGCCAGAAAAATCAAAAGAGGGGGAAGGATATTCACCACGGAGAATGCGGAGGGGAGTCGAATGGTGGCGGGAGTGGGAGTTGAACCCACGACCAACGGCTTATGAGTCCGCTGCTCTACCACTGAGCTATCCCGCCCGAAAAACGGCCAGTACCATATTGGAAACCTTCGCCTCTGTCAACGGGGCGGTGAGGCAGAAATAATATAAACTTCCCCTAGAACTTGAGGTTGGCCTTGAGCAGGCGTTGCTCCAACTCGGCGATGACGCGGTCATCATCTGTCTTGTCTTTCGATTCAAAGGTGGCCGAGAAGCGCAGGAAGGGGCCCACATCGTCCCACGGCACCGTCGAAATCGAGCATTCGCGAATCAGATACTGCGAGGCGTCCTCCGCCGTATTGAAGACCGCGTTCCCCGCCCCCTTCGGCGCGGGAACATACAGGTAGAAGGTGCCGCCGGGCATCTTGGCCTTGAACCCGACCGCCTTGAGCACCTTCACCAGCTTTTTCAACCGCCGCTCATAGTGCTTTTTGATTTTGTCCGCCAGCGCCTTGTCGGCCACGCCCGCGCAGGCCGCCAGCTGAATGGCCTTGAACTGGCCGGAATCCACATTGTCCTTCACCTCGGCATACGCCTGCACCAGTCGTGGCGCACCGGCCACAAAGCCCAGGCGCCAGCCGGTCATGTTGTAACTCTTGCTCATCGAATGGAGCTCAAGGGCCACATCCCGTCCGCCCGGCCGACTGAGAATGGACAACGGCTGGCCGTACACCAGCGTCGCATAGGCCGCATCCTGCACGATCAGGATGTTGTGCTTCTTCGCAAACGCGATCAACTTGTCGAACAATTCCTCCGTCGGCGCCGCGCCGGTGGGATTGTTGGGGTAGTTGACATAAAACAGTTTGGCCCGGGTCAGAACGGAAGGATCAATGGCCTCAAGGTCGGGATAGAACTTGTTCTCGCGCTTGAGGGGCACCTTGACCACTTCCCCACCAAGATAGCGGGTATGGGTGGCGAGAACAGGATAGCCGGGCACCGTCACCAGGGCGACATCACCGGGATTGATAAAGCACAGCGGCAACATGGCCAGGGCCGGCTTGGATCCGATGCTGTGGCAGATCTCGGTATCGGGATTCAGGTCGGTGACACCGAAGAATTTGGCCATGTATTCGGCGGCGGCCACCTTGAATTCGCGAATGCCGTTATCGGCGTAACCGCGGTTGGCTGGATCGTCCACAGCCAGCTTCAAAGCCTTTCGGATCGGCTTGGGAGCCATCTGGTCGGGCTCACCGACGCCGAAATCGAGCAGTTCGACGCCGGGGCGGGCCGTCCGGGCCGCCGCCTTGGCGCGCTTGATTTTCTCGAACTTATAGATCTCGTTGGTGGTTCCAAACTTCGCCCCGCCAATCCGCTCCGCAAACAAATTCTGAACATCCATGGTCAAATCTCCTTGTTGAAAAGGCCAGCAGGGTACCCCGTCAGCCTCCCGAAATCAAGAAAAGCAGAAGAATTTCACCACCCGCTTCCCTGGAGGATGCGGAGAAAAAACGAGAGGGGGGGGGAGAGAAAATCTTCTCTTACGCCTTGTGCAGGGTGCTGTGGCGATGGCCGTAGAGGAAATAGATGACAAGGCCGAGGGCCATCCAGAGAATGAGGCGAAGCCAGGTATCAAACGGAAGGGCCACCATCTGGGCACCAGACAGCAGCATCCCCATCAGCGGAACAAAGGGCACCCATGGAGTGCGGAACGGCCGCGGGGCATCGGGCTTCGTCCGCCGCATCACCCACACCCCCGCACAGACCATTACAAACGCCAGTAGCGCCCCGATGGAAACCAGCTCGCCCAGAAACCCGATGGGAAAGATCGCCGCCATGAGGAGCGAAACCACGCCCGTAATCGTCGTCGCCAACCACGGCGTCTTGAACCGGGGATGAATCGCGCCAAATTTCGCCGGCAACAAGCCATCGCGCGACATCGAATAGAAAATCCGGGATTGTCCCAGCATCAGCACCAGGATCACCGAGCTCAAAACGGCGATGGCACCCATCTTGACCAGCGGACGAAGCCACGCCAGGGCCGGGCCCGCCGCATCAATCCCCACCGCCATCGGGTGCGGGACATTCAACTGCTTGTAGGGCACGAGTCCCGTCAGCACCACTGCCACCGCCACATAGAGAACCGCGCAAACCGCAAGCGAAACCAGAATGCCGATGGGCACGTCGCGCTGGGGGCGCCGGGCCTCCTGCGCCGCCGTGGAGACGGCGTCGAACCCGATATAGGCAAAAAATACCACCGCCGCACCGCGCATCATCCCGCTCCACCCGTACTCCCCGAACACCCCTGTATTCGGCGGGATGAACGGCGTCAGGTTTTCGAGCTTGATGTAGCGCATGCCGAGAAAAATAAAGAGCAGAATAACCGTGACCTTGACGATGACGATCCCATTGTTGAAATTCGCCGATTCCCGGATCCCGATCACCAGCAATCCGGTCACCACCCCCACGATCAGCACGGCCGGGAGGTTGAACCACGCGCCGGTAAGCTGGAGCCCGGCCTGGGGCGTATAGGAAAACGGCGCATTGACCAGAACCGACGGCAGGGTGACCCCGAAATCTTTCAGAAAACTCACCACGTAACCCGACCAGCCGACCGCCACCGTGGAGGCACCAAAAAGGTACTCGAGGATCAGATCCCAGCCGATGATCCAGGCGAAGACCTCACCCAGCGTGGCGTAGGAATAGGTGTAGGCGCTACCCGCGGCGGGAATCATGGACGCGAACTCGCTATAGCACAAACCGGCAAAGGCACAGGCGAGCCCGGAGAAGAGAAAGGAGAGAGCAATGGCCGGCCCCGCGTAGTTGGCCGCCGCCTGCCCGGTGAGCACAAAGATCCCGGCGCCGATGACGCCGCCGATTCCGAGCAGGGTCAGGTGCCACGGCCCCAGCACCCGGTGCATCTGGTGCTCCGCCTTCTCCACATCCCCCATGATCTGCTCATGGGATTTCGTTCTGAAAAATCGCTTCATGCTTCATCTTTCATCATTTCCCATCAACAGGCTCCAGCACCCAGCGTTTGTTGTACCAGAACCATTGTTCGGGTTCGGCCATGATGGCGGCCGAGATGGCATCCATCACAGCCTGGCTCATCCGCTGGATATCGGCGTGTTTGTCGGCGGCGGGATCAGACTCGACGGGCGGGTAAATCCGCCCCACATGTCGGGTCCACCCCACACGCGTGACCACGACCGGGAAAACCGGCACTCCGGCATGACGGGCAAACATCGCCATCCCCGCGCCAATATTGGCTTCCTTCCCCAGAAACCGCACTTTCACGGCCTCGGTCCGCATCCGCACATCGGGCAGAAGCGCCAGCATCTCGCCCTGCTTCAGTCGGTTGATGATCTGCTTCAGGGTCGAGGCGCCGCGCATCAGGATCGGCATGCCCGACCGGGCACGGGTGGAATTGAGATAGTGGTCGAACAGCGGGTTACGCTGTTTACCCGCGACCGAAAAAAACGGGGTTCCCCGGAGAATCATGGCACGACCGGGCAACTCCCACGCACCCATGTGGGGAATGGCAAAGATCGCGCCCCGCCCCGTCGCCCCGTGTGCCTCGGCCACCCGCTGAATCTCACCATAATCCGCAATCCTCGAAAGCGTCTCAAGCGTGATGGTCGGCGTCCGCATGATGTCCACCGCCGTAAACATCAGGTTCCGGAGCGACAACCAGGCAATACGCCGCACACCGCGGTCATCAAACCGGTCGCCAAATACCTCGCGAATACGGCGTTCCGCCTCCGTGCGGCGGAACCGTCCGATATTAAACGCAATCCAGGCCACCCCATACCCCACGGCCAGTGCCGCCCGGTAGGGCAGGAGTGTCACCACCCCGGCGACCGCCCTCAGCCCCGCATACTCCACCAGATGTTTCACG
>CAIZMS010000354.1 GCA_903934155.1 uncultured bacterium
ACATAGGGCGTCTCGCCGCAACCCGCACAGGCGCCGGAGAACTCAAACAACGGCTTCACGAACTGGCTACCCTTGACCGTGTCCTTCTTGTAGAGCTTGACGTCCGTTTCGGGAAGCGCCAGGAAGAACTTGAAGTTATCGGCCTCGTTTTCGCGAAGCGGCAACTGGGGCACCATCATGATCGCACGCTTGCCTGTCTCCTGCTTGGTCGCCTTGTCGCGTTCCCGTCCGGGACAATTCCAGACACAGGCGCCGCACCCGGTGCAATCTTCCGGAGCCACCTGAACGGTGAACTTGAGGCCGGCAAATTCCTTGCCCTTGGCGTCGCTGCACTTGAAGGTCTTCGGCGCATGGGCCAGGGCCTTCGAATCGTAAGCCTTGACGCGAATGGCCGCATGGGGGCACACCAGCGAGCACTGGGCGCACTGGATGCACAGATCGGGATTCCATTCGGGAATCTCAACCGCAATGTTCCGCTTCTCATACTGGGTCGTACCGGTCGGCCAGGTTCCATCCTCGGGCATCTGGCTGACAGCAAGGCTGTCACCCTTCTGCTTGATCAGGGTCGCCGTAACGGTTCGTACGAATTCCGGAGAATCCGCCGGAACAACGGCAGGCATTTTCACCTTGCCGGCAACCGTGGCAGGAACCTTGACGGGCTGGATGGCGGCAACCGCGGCATCCACAGCCTGGAAGTTTGACTTAACCACATCGTCGCCCTTACGGCCGTAACTCTTCTTGATAGCCTTCTTGAGGCTTTCAACGGCCTCTGCCTGGGGAAGAACCCCGGAGATGCTGAAGAAGCAGGTTTGCATCAGGGTATTGATGCGCGCACCCAGCCCGAGATCCGCCGCCAGCTTATTGGCATCAATCACGTAGAACTTGATTTTTTTGTCAATGATCTGCTGTTCCAGTTCGTCGGGCATATGATTCCAGACTTCCGCCGCCGTGAACGGGCTGGCCAGCAGGAATGTGGCCCCCGTCTTGGCCGTCGCCAGCATGTCGTACTTCTCGACAAACGAGAAGTTATGGCAGGCCACGAAGTCGGCCTTGGTGCAGAGGTACGGACTGCGGATCAAGCCGGGCCCGAAGCGCAGGTGCGACACGGTAATCGTGCCGGCCTTCTTCGAATCGTAAACGAAATACCCCTGAGCGGAGAAATCCGTGTCGTCCCCGATGATCTTGATGGAGTTCTTGTTGGCGCCCACCGTACCGTCGGAACCCAGTCCGTAGAACATGGCCTCGATACGACCCTTATGTTCGAGCTGGAAAGACGGATCAAAGGACAGGCTCATCTTGGTCACGTCGTCGTTGATGCCGATCGTGAAGTGGTTCTTTTTGCCGGTGACGAGATTGTCAAAAACAGCCTTCACCATGGCCGGGGTGAATTCCTTTGACCCGAGGCCGTAGCGGCCGCCAAGCACCAGCGGATAGAACTTGGTCTGCATGAGCTTCTCGCTCTGCGCCTCACCGATCGCGGTCCGGACATCTTCGTACATCGGCTCACCGATTGAGCCCGGCTCCTTGGTGCGATCCAGAACGGCAATGGACTGAACAGTCGCCGGCAAGGTCTTGACGAAAGTCTTGATATCCCAGGGACGGAACAGGCGGACCTTGAGCACGCCGACCTTTTCGCCCTTGGCCACCAGGGCTTCAACCGTCTCATGAACGGTCTCGGCACCCGACCCCATGATGATGATCACGCGCTCGGCATCCGGGGCTCCGACATAGTCAAACAGATGGTACTGGCGACCCGTCAGTTTTGCAAACTGATCCATGGTCTTCTGCACAATACCCGGACAGGCATCGTAATACTTGTTAACGGTCTCGCGGCCCTGGAAATACACATCCGGATTCTGGGCGGTACCCCGGATCATGGGCCGATCAGGCGACAAAGCGCGCCGACGATGGGCAAAAACAAGGTCATCGGTAACCATCGCACGGATCACATCGCTGGAGATGGATTCAATCTTCTGAACTTCGTGGGATGTCCGGAACCCGTCGAAGAAATGCACGAAGGGAACCCGCGCCTGCAAGGTAGCCGCCTGGGAAATGAGGGCAAAGTCATGCGCTTCCTGGACACTGGCGGAGGACAACATCGCGAAACCGGTCTGGCGCACCGCCATGACGTCCGAGTGGTCACCGAAGATCGACAACCCCTGGCAGGCCAGGGAACGGGCGGTAACATGGAATACCGTACTGGTGAGCTCGCCGGCAATCTTGTACATGTTGGGAATCATCAGGAGCAGACCCTGAGATGCCGTAAATGTGGTCGTCAGGGCACCGGTGGCCAAGGCACCGTGAACCGCGCCACTGGCGCCACCCTCGGACTGCATCTCAACCACTTGTGGAATCGTTCCCCAGACATTCTTCATGCCTGCGGCACTATACTCATCAGCCCATTCGCCCATCGCGGAGGAGGGGGTAATCGGGTAAATCGCGCAAACTTCGTTCGTGGCATGGGCGACATTGGCAACCGCCTGATTTCCATCCACCATGATCATGTTCTTATTCTCAGCCATAGCCTTCAACTCCCTTTCCAGAGTTTTTCCGGATGATTCATTCATCCGGTTGATTTCCTGATCGAGCACAAAAAAACAGTCAGACTGTAGTACTTCATCACCCTCCTCTTCAAGCCTTTTCCCCCTCCTCTCTAGCGTCAAATTGTTAAGCCGTTGATAGACCGCAGGAAGCACCGAAATGATTTTCTTTTCTCGACTGTCCCTTCCGGGCCCGACAGTATAGCGGCATGAGTTGGATGACTGAAACCAGGGAAGGCATTGTTCTATCCATACACGCCACACCGCGCGCCGCCAAAAGCCAGATTCAGGGACTTCACGGTGAGGCCCTGAAAATACGCCTGCAGGCGCCGCCGGTGGACGGAAAGGCGAATGACACGCTATTGGAATTTCTGGCCAAAGTTCTGAATGTCCCGCGACGCCAAGTCACCCTTCTCTCGGGCCAGACCAGTCGCCAGAAACGGGTCTCGGTCAAGGGGATCACCGCAACACAGGCTATGCTTTCATTTCCGTCGATCCCATGATATTCCTTTTGGCATGAAATCACACAAACACATTCTCGTCGGTGTTCATATAACGGATAGAGTTAAGCATGCGAGTGAGGTACAGAAAGTCTTCACCGCCTATGGCGCCCACATCAAAACACGTCTGGGCCTGCACGATGTCGAGGACAGAACCTCTTCCCCCAACGGCATTATCCTGCTGGAACTGGTCGGAGACGAAAAGAAATGTTCCTCCATCGTCAAAAAGCTTTCCGCCATCAAGGGCGTGGAAGCCAAGAAAATGGTCTTTAGCCACGACTGATGAGATTACTCGTCCATCAGGTCAATGTTCCTCTCACCTATGACGACCCGACGATTCTGCAGCGCGTGAGCCGTAAAATCGGATGCGATCCCGATTGTCTGGCCAATCCCAAAATCGTCCGCCGCTCCCTGGATGCCCGGGCCCGGAACCCGGAACCGGTGTACGCCCTGACCGTTGAAGTTGATTTCAATCTCCCGACCCTGCCGCCATCGGCAACAAGCCCAGCCGTGGAAATCATGACCGATCCGACGGAGGATGAACACCTCAGCACACGGCTCCGATCTCTTTCTGAAACTGGCGTTCGCCCCGTTGTGGTGGGCGCCGGCCCTGCAGGCTTGATGGCCGCTTACAAACTGGCGATCGCAGGGGCACGCCCCCTCCTGATTGAACGGGGGGACGATGCCGAAGGCCGGGGCCCCAAAGTGGCTCAATTCTGGAACGACGGAATCCTGGATCCGGAAAGCAATGTCCTCTATGGCGAGGGGGGCGCGGGGCTGTTCTCAGATGGAAAGCTCACCGCACGAAGCAAGGAGCGGGGACGGATCCGGGATTTCATGCAATTGCTTCATGCCTGCGGCGCCCATGAAAATGTCCTGATCGATGCCGAACCCCATGTCGGCAGTGATGCCCTGCTGACAATTGTTCCCCGCCTCCGAGAGCGGATCATCGCCGCCGGGGGTGAGGTGCGTTTCCGATCACGACTCGAGGCCATCATCAGTGAAGCCGGCCAACTTCGGGCAATCGTGGTGAACGGACAGGAAATCGCCTGCACACACTGCGTTCTGGCAGTGGGACACAGCGCCCGCGATGTCTATGAAATGCTGGCGGAACGAGGCGTGGCCCTGCAACCGAAACCCTTCGCTGTCGGTGTCCGCCTTGAAATTCCGCAATCTGCCATTGACCGAGCACAATACGGGCGATTTGCAGGAAGCCCCCTTCTGGGAGCCGCGAGTTTCCGGCTAACGCGACGCGAGGAAGACGGCGTCCGGTCCTGCTACAGCTTCTGCATGTGTCCCGGCGGAAAGGTCATCAGTTGCTCATCGGAGCCGGGACTCCTGACCACGAACGGCATGAGCTATTCCAAGCGATCATTACCGCTCGGCAATGCCGCCTTTCTCGTCCCCGTTGGTCCAAGCGACTATCCTGAGCACGCCATTCCTTCATTGGCGGGGGTCGAGTTCCAGCGCAAGCTGGAACGAGATGCCTTTGCGGCGGCTGGGGGCGGCTACAAAGTCCCTGCTGCACGCCTGGTCGACTTCCTGGCCAAAGTCATCTCCCCCACCCTGCCTGAAGGAGGGTCGTGCCCCTATGCCGTACCGGTTGAATTCCGGAACATACTTCCTGAATTTGTCACCCATACACTGGAGAGGGCTATCCCCCCGATGTTGAATGAACTGTACGGCGTCAAGGTGAAGGACGCCGTCCTGTACGCCCCGGAAACCCGGAGCTCAAGTCCGCTTTGGATCACCCGTAACCCAGAAGGAGACTCCGTCAATACACGCGGGCTCTATCCCGCCGGCGAAGGTGCCGGTTACGCGGGCGGCATCGTCAGCTCCGCCATCGACGGGATGCGCGCGGCGGAAAATCTGCTAAAAACCCTATAATCCCGACCCGAATAGCTTTTCCGAGTTAGCGGTGGTCAGTCCTGCCAGTTCCTCCACATCCATCCCGCGCACCCTGGCCAAAAGGGCGGCGATGGCGGGAAGGTAGCACGGCTCGTTGGGTCTACCCCGATGAGGAACGGGCGTCAGGTACGGGGTATCGGTCTCGATCAAGAGCCGGTCAGCTGGAATTCCCCGGGCCACCTCACGCAGGAGATCGGCATTGCGGAAGGTAACAATCCCACTGAAGCTGATCATGAAACCCAGGTCGAGTAACTGACGGGCCAGGGATTCCGTTCCCGTAAAACAATGCAACACCCCGATCCTGTCGGAGCCCCCGCCCCATTGCCGGGCATGGGCGGATAATAGCGCCACGGTTTCCTGATCAGCCTCTCGACTGTGCACGATGACCGGCAACCGGAGTTCACGAGCCAAGGCGAGTTGCTCGACCATCAAGGCCTGCTGAGCTTCCGCCGTCTCCGGCGTATAATGAAAATCAAGTCCGAGTTCGCCAATGGCCGCCACATGCCCAACCGGCGCCGAAAGGATCAACTCCCGGATACCCTCGACCCTGGCACCGGTTCCGGCCAGGCTGCGATCATAGGCCACTGCCGCCTTGACACATTCGGGAAACATCGCCGCGACACGAAGCGCCGCCGCATTGGCATCAGGCTCGCACCCGACGGCTATCAGGCGCCCCACCCCGGCAGCCGAAGCCCGCCCCACCATGCCCGCGATTTCGTCCGGCGTCATCGCCTCTCGAAAATGCACATGGGTATCCGTTAGCATGGCGTCCGGTCATGCTCGACATGAATGATGGCGTGTAGCTCCGCATAGGCCTGATCAAGTTGGTCGTTGATGACCCGGTGCTGATATTCCCGAGCCCGCTCCATCTCCCCCTGCGCATTGGTCAATCGCTTCTCAATCACCTCGGGCGCATCCTCGCCGCGTGCCTGAAGCCGGTCACGCAAGGCCTCCAGGGAGGGAGGACTAATGAAAATGTCGACATACGACTGCCCCAAAATTCCACCGGCGGACCGGGCGGCGGCGCGGACGGAGGCCGCGCCCTGTACATCAATCACCATGAGGACATCTTTTCCTGCCTTCAACCCCTCCTCAACCGTGGCCCGCAGGGTCCCATACTGGTTGCCGTGAACCACCGCATGTTCCAGGAACAGCCCCTCCGTGACCCGCCGGTTGAATTCAGCCTCGGACAGGAAATGATAGTCTCTGCCATCCACCTCGGCTCCGCGGGGGGGGCGGGTGGTGCACGAAATGGAACGGGTCATGAAAAAATGGTCGGCCAACAGGCGTTCGC
>CAIZMS010000355.1 GCA_903934155.1 uncultured bacterium
CTTGCAGTTGATGGCATCGCCGAACTCAACAGCGTTTGTTTCTTCAGCGGAGGAAACGGCGACAAATGGTTCCAGATTGATCTGGGTTCCATCAAGGAGATCGGAGCGGTTCTCCCTGTCTTTTTCTGGGATGGTGATCGCCGTTATAACTATGTCGTGGAAGTATCGGCGGATGGCTTGGGTTGGAAGCAGGTGGCTGACGCACTTAAAACCGAGGAGCCTAGCACGCCGGAAGGTCTATTACATCGCTTCGCTCCGGTAAAAGCGCGTTATGTCCGGCTCAATAAAATCAAAAACTCGGCCAATCCATCCATTCACTTGGTCGAAGTGTTTGTTTTCGCCAAGGGAACATCTCCTGTTGAATAAGGAACGGCGGCCAAAATACTGCAAAGACTGTTCAGGACATAAACGGTGACCATGAAACGCATATTCACGCTCTTCACAACGCTGCTGTTGGCGCCGTTGGCCACCCTGCATGCCAACGAATTGAAGCTTGCCAGCGTCTTCTCGGATCACATGGTTTTGCAGCGCGAGAAAGTTGTGCCGGTGTGGGGCTGGGCCGAGCCGGGCGAGAACGTGACGGTTGAGTTTGCCGGGCAGAAACAATCGACAGCGGCAGGCGCGGACGGTCAGTGGAGGGTGAAACTTGAGGCGATGAAGGCGAGTGCTGAAGCGCGCGAGCTGACCGTGCAGTCCGGAATCGCAAACCGACAGGCGAAAATCAGGGACGTTCTCGTCGGCGATGTGTGGGTGGCCAGCGGCCAGTCGAACATGGACTGGGCCATCCGGATGGACACCCAGGGAGCCGAGGCGTTGGCCCGTTGCGCCGATCCGGGGTTGCGCCTGTATCACGCGCGGGTGCAAGGTTGGATGGTCTGTGCGCCTGAGACCCTGGGCGGGAAATATGGCTGGGACGGTAAGGGATTCTCCTCTTTGGCTTATTTCTTCGGTGCCGAGTTGCGCAAAAACATCAAGTGTCCCATCGGTCTGATCCAGGCAACCGTCGGGGGCTCGACATGCGAGTCCTGGATGGATCCGGCGGCGCTCGAGACGCTGCCCAATCCCTCAGCCTATCGGGCGGGGACGGGCGGCAACTTCAAGGCGTTGATTGCCCCGCTCATCCCGCTGGGAATCAAGGGCATGATTTGGTATCAGGGGGAGGGAAACGGCACCACGCTTGAGCGGGCTAAGGAGTATGCGCTGGTCTTGCCACGGCTGATTGAGAGCTGGCGCACAGCCTGGCAGCAGGGGGATTTTCCATTCCTCTTCGTCCAACTGGCTGCATTTGGTGGACGTCCCGAGTATTATTATCCGCAACTGCGCGAAGCACAACAAAAAGCCCTGGCTTGCCCCATTACCGGGATGGCCACCGCGATTGACCTGGGGAATCCGTTGGATGACATCCATCCTGCGGGCAAGTTTGAGGTGGGCAGGAGGCTCTCGCTTCTGGCTCGCCGGATTGCCTACGGAGAGCAGCTCGTTGATGCTGGGCCGCTGTATTGTTCAATGAAGGCCGAGCATGGAAGGATCCGGATCGCGTTTGCCAACACGGGAAGTGGCCTTGTGACGGGAGAGCCTGTCTGGACATATAATGGCAAGCCCATGCCCCATACCGAGAAGGTTCTCGGTTTTGAGATCGCGGGTGCTGATGGTCGCTACATACCGGTGGCGGGGACGATTGAGGGCAAGGAGGTTGTGCTCTCGTCTCCGCTCGTGCCGCAACCCGTCGCGGCGCGCTATGGCTGGGCGATGTGTCCAAAACCCCAGGGCAATTTGTACAACAAAGAAGGGCTGCCAGCATTTCCCTTCCGAACGGATACCACCGGTGACATGCCCGTGGCAGGTCTTTCCAGAGACGAACTCAGCAAGCGCAGGGTGGCGGCCTTCCTTGCTTATGCCAAGTCAAATATCGCTCTCCATGCGAACGTCAGCACATCCGGCCAACCCGAAGGCCATGCTAAACCGGAGCTGGCCGTTGATGGCAACGTTGACCTGAGCAGCGTTTGTTTCTTCAGCGGAGGAAGCGGCGACAACTGGTTCCAGGTTGATTTGGGTGCCGTCAAGGAGATCGGAGCGGTTCTCCCTGTCTTTTTTTGGGATGGTGAGCGTCGTTATAACTATGTCGTGGAAGTATCAACGGACGGCTTGGGTTGGAAGCAGGTGGCCGATGCACGTAAAACCGAGGAGCC
>CAIZMS010000356.1 GCA_903934155.1 uncultured bacterium
ACCTTTGAGTGCGTTTTTTATTTGCTCGTGATTTTATCACAGCTTTTAAGGAGATCAGCCTTCTCATCCTAACTTCTGTTCAAACTCTTCTCCGGCCTGCCCTGAGTAGCCTTGGCGAAGCAGGGATTAGCGTGAATTAGTGAAGATTAGTGGCGAGGTCTTCTCTTCTGAGCGGCAGTCAATCAGGCAACCATCTCACCCGAAATTCATATAGGTGCCTTTGGGGCCCGTCAGGGCATCATCCCATTTCTTAGGCTTCACGGCACCGAGAGTGGCAATCTTCTTGGAGGACATCAGGGAGGGCTTGCCGTCGCGCTCGCGAACGGGCACCGTTGTAGTATCGAATTCTTGCTGCCGGATGGCGGCCGTTTCAGGAACATCGTATTGGACGTAGAGTTGCGTCACCTCCTCGTCCGAAAAGAATATAATCTGAGCCCCCCGCGGAATGCACCGGTATTCCCGGTTGGTGATCGCATTGCTGGTGAATTTCCGGATCTGGGTAAACCCATCCTCGTTGTACACCACCGTCAGGATTTTTTCGCGATCCACCTTGGCACAATGGATAAGCGTGGAATCCACAAAGAGTTTCTCGGGAGGCGGCACCACCTTGTACCGGCCGTCCTTCCATACCAACAACAGCTTGTCGAGCGAGGAACACTCGAACAGGGGTTCCCCCCCGATCTTGTAACCGAGGTAGCCCTTCGTCCGGTCAAGGTTGACCTTCAGTTCAGATGCCGTGAGTTCCCTGACCCCGACCGCCTGGAAGGCCTCGATCTTCGTGCGCCTCGGAAAGGCCGGACCATACTTCTTTTGAAGTTGCCGCAGATACCGCACCGCATACCCCGTCAGGTTGGCCAGGTTCTCGCGGGACTCGGCCAGTTCAACCCGGAGCGAATCCATGTCCTCCCGATTCTTCGCCAAGTCAAACTGGGAGATGCGCCGGATGGCAATGCCCAGCAGCATCTCCATATCTCCCCGGGTAATCTCTCTCTGCAACGTCGTCAGGAAGGGATCCAGCCCCGCCCGCACCGCCTGTTCCACTTCGTCCAGGGATTGGCAGGTCTCGATGGCCTTATAAAGCCGGTTCTCAACAAAAATCTGAACCAGCGTTTTCCTGTGCAGTTCCTCAGTCAACCGCTTCTGCTGAACCTTCAACCGCCGCGTCAGCAGCTTCAGTAACCGCTCGGTGTTATGGCAAAGCACCTCCTCGACATCCATTTCCGCAGGACGCCCGTCGCGAATGACCATGATCCGGCTGGCGACCTGCGACTCGCACTGGGTAAAGGCATACAGCGCCTCAACGGCCCGCGCGGCGTTCTCCTCGGCCTGGAGCTGAATCTCGACCTCCACCTGCTCGGCCGTATAATCATTGATGCTCCGCAGCTTGACCTTGCCCTTGCGTCCCGCCTCCTCGATGGACGAGATCAGCGAATCGGTGGTGGCGCCGAAGGGAACCTCGCGCACCACCAGGGTCTGGGCGTCGCGGATTTCAATGCGCGCCCTGACACGAACCGACCCCTTCCCCTTCTCATACGCGGCCACATCCATCAGCCCGCCCTGCTGAAAATCGGGAAATACTTCGTAGGGCTTCTTCTGGAGAATGGCCACCTGGGCCTCGAGCAGTTCATTGAAATTATGGGGCAGAATGCGGGTGGACAGTCCCACGGCAATCCCCTCCGCTCCCAGCAACAGCAGAAGCGGAATCCGGGCCGGGAGCGTCACCGGTTCCTCCTTGCGCCCATCATAGGAGGGTACCGTGTCAGTCAGATCGGGATCAAAGATTTCGTCCCGGGCCAGCGAAGTCAGGCGGCATTCAATATACCGGGCGGCTGCGGCCGGATCCCCGGTAAGCAGATTGCCAAAATTCCCCTGTCCCTCAATGAGATACTGCTTGTTCGCCAGGGTCACCAGCGCATCCCCGATCGAGGCATCCCCGTGGGGATGAAACTGCATGCTATAGCCGACGATGTTGGCGACCTTGATGAACTTGCCATCATCATTCTCGAACAGCGAGTGAAGGATGCGGCGCTGAACGGGCTTCAGTCCGTCATCCACATCAGGAATAGCCCGATCGCGGATGACATAGGAGGCGTACTTCAGGAAGTTGTCGTTGACCAGGTGCTTCAGCGGTCCCTCGGCGACGGCGGCGATATCACGGACGACCAGACGCCCCTTGGCTTCGACCCGGTCGCCCGGCACCACAGGCCTGCCCTGAGCGGAGTCGAAGGGGGTGAGCAACTCATCGCCTTGAAAAAATTCCGTCTGCTCACTCATCAGCGGCCACCACGAGATTGTCCATAATGTATTGTCGGCGTTCCGGCGTATTACGCCCCATGTAGAACCCCAGAATGGCGGGAATGCTGTGCCGGTTTTCAACCTCTACCGGCGTCAGGCGCATTCCCGGCCCGATAAACTGCTTGAACTCGCCGGGCGAGATTTCGCCCAACCCCTTGAACCGGGTCACCTCGGCCCCGCGCCCGATGTCCTTCATGCCCGCATCGCGTTCCGCCTCGGAATAGCAGT
>CAIZMS010000357.1 GCA_903934155.1 uncultured bacterium
AGGGAAGCAAGACCGGTATTCTTGGGGGCGCCGGTTGCGGAAAGAGCGTGGTCATCCAGGAATTGATCCACAACGTGGCCCAGGAACATGACGGATGCAGCGTTTTTACCGGGATCGGGGAGCGTATCCGGGAAGGCAATGAATTGTATTTCGAATTCGAACGGGAAGGCATTCTCAAGAAGGTCATCATGGCGTTCGGACAGATGGATGAGCCGCCTGGCGCGCGTTTCGAGGTTGCCAAGACCGGCATTACACAGGCCGAATGGCTTCAGGAGCAGGGCAAGAACGTGCTGCTTTTCATGGATAATGTGTTTCGCTTTGTTCAGGCCGGCTCAGAAATCTCGACCTTGATGGGCCGCGTTCCCTCCGAGACCGGCTATCAGCCCACACTTAGCTCCGAGGTCGGCGATCTGCATGAGCGTATTAAAACCGGAAGCGGGGGATCCATCTCGGCCTTCGAGGCGGTGTATGTGCCTGCGGACGACCTGACCGATCCTGCCGTGGTAGCCATTTTCAGCTATCTGGATTCCGTGTTGGTGCTCTCGCGTGATCGCGCCCAGCTCGGGCTTTATCCGGCGGTGGATCCCCTGAACTCCTCCAGTTCCAATATGGATGTGGCGGTCGTCGGGCAGCGCCATTTCGGAATCGCCCAGGAAGTGGTCCGGATGCTGACCAAATACGATGAGTTGCGCCGGATCGTCGCTGTCATTGGAATTGACGAGTTGTCGCGATCGGACCGCCTGGTGTATGAGCGGGCGCGGAAACTTCAGAATTATCTGACCCAGCCCTGTTTTGTTGCCGAGTCCTACACCGGTCGGAAAGGACAGTATGTGCCCACCGAGGTCACCGTGAATGACTGTTCCCGGATCATCGAGGGCGCCTATGACGATCGGGATGAGCGGGAGTTTTATATGATCGGGCGGTTGCCGTGAGGAAACGGAATATAGGGCCAAAGGGGTTAAGGGGTTAAGGAAGGAAGTCTTATGGCTTCAGAATGGGTCAATTTGCTGGTGGAGGAAGGGTTGCTGTCTGCCGGACAACTCGAGCAGGCGGTCGCGTTGTCACGGGAACGCAATGAATCCCTCATCAAAACACTGGTTCGGCAGGGGCTGATTCCGGAAGAGAAACTTCTCCGCGTGGTGGCGGGCCAGCAGGGGCTTGAGTTTGTGACATTCCGGGACATCCGGCCTGAGGCTGCCGCCGTGGCGAGCCTTTCGGCCCGCTTTGTGGCTCATTATCGTATCATGCCCGTGAAGTTGGCCGGGAACCGCCTTCTGATCGCCGTGTCTAATCCCTTCGATCAGGCCGCAGGCGAGGACATCGAAAGCAGTTTGGGTTACCGGGTTGAACGGGTGCTGGCCTGCGAAAATGACATTCTGGAGGCCATTCAAATCCATTACGGGGTCGGGGCCGAGACGGTCGAGCGGATTCTTTCCGGTATGACGGGGCAGGGGACGGGCCAACCGCTTCAGGAATCGCACGATTTGGAGCTCAAGGCCGAGGATGCCTCCGTGATCAAGCTGGTCAACCAGCTCCTCCATCAGGCCATCACCGACCGTGCCACGGATATTCATTTTGAAGTGTATCGGGATGACATCATCCTGAGGCGGCGGATTGACGGGGTGCTGTATGACACCACGGTGTCTAAAAATATGGCTACGCTTTATCCCGCCATCATTTCCCGAATCAAACTGATGGCTGGTCTGAATATTGTCGAACGGCGGCTGCCCCAGGACGGGCGGGCGCGGGTCAACATCGGCCACCACCAGTATGACTTGCGGGTGTCGGTGGTGCCGGCCATGCACGGCGAGAATGTGGTCATCCGGATCCTGCCCACGACGATGCTGTTCAGCATGGAGCAGTTGGGGCTCTCCCCCCGGCACTCCAAAATTCTGATGGAGCTCATCCAGCTTCCGCACGGCATTGTGTTTGTCACGGGTCCCACCGGAAGCGGCAAGAGCACCACGCTGTACGCCTGCCTGACCCGGCTGAACACCCGTGACCACAAGATCATTACCATTGAGGATCCCGTGGAGTATGAAATCAAGGGGATCATGCAGACGCAGGTCAATCCGCGCATCGATCTCACCTTCGCCCGCGCCTTGCGCAGCATGCTTCGGCACGATCCGGACATCATGATGGTTGGGGAAGTGCGGGATCGTGAAACCGCTGAAATCACCATCCAGACAGCCCTGACCGGGCATCTGGTTTTCAGTACCCTGCACACCAATGATGCCGCCAGCGCCGCGATCCGGCTTCTGGATATGGGGGTGGATCCCTACCTGATCGCCTCCACGGTCCGGGCCTTCATGGCCCAGCGGCTTGTCCGGGTCGTCTGCGATCACTGCCGCGAATGGTTCGACTTCAAGGGCAAGCGGTGCAGTCGGGGCAAAGGATGCACCCAGTGCAATGGCACGGGCTACCGGGGGCGTGTGGCGATTAGTGAGATTCTTCAGGTATTGCCCGATATTCAGGATCTGATCCTTCGGCGCGCCTCGGCGCGGGATATTCGCCAGAAGGCCGTCGCCCTGGGAATGCAGACCCTCGCGGCGGACGGCTGGGACAAGATTATCCAAGGCGTGACCACCGTTGAAGAAGTCACCCGCGTGACCTTCGACACCCTCTCTTCCCTGAACCCCGAACCCTAATTCCCTTTCCACTGCCTTCCATGCCAACCTTCCTCTACAAAGCCAAGCAGGGTCCCGGGAAAACCGTGGAGGGGGAGATTGTGGCTGAAAGCAGGCCGGCCGCCATGGCGCGGCTTGAGAGGATGGGATGCAGTCCGGTTTCATTGGAAGAAGTGGCGGGGGGCGCCCGCAGGATTGCCGCGCCCCCGCGGCGCCGGATTCGCGGGCGTGATATTACGGTGTTCACCCGCCAGTTGGCCGGCTTGTTACGGGCGGGGGTACCCATCCTGCGCGCACTGACCACGATCCAGCAGCAGACCGAAAATGCCGCCTTCCAATCCTTGATCATGGAGATTTCAAGTGCGGTTCGGGATGGTCAAACCTTGTCCGAAAGTCTCGCGCGCCATTCCGCTTTTTTCCCTGAACTGTATGTGAATATGGTGCGATCCGGAGAATCGGCGGGAATGATGGATGAGATTTTGATGCGATTGGCCGAGGCGCGGGAAAGTGATGATGAACTTCGTGCGCGGGTGACCGGCGCCATTGCCTATCCGGCCCTTGTGCTCGCCGTGGGGGTTCTGAGTGTGTTTGTGATTCTTACCTTTTTTCTCCCCCGGATTATGCACTTGTTTGACGGGATGACGCAGACCCTTCCCTGGCCGACGAAGGTCGTTCTGGCGTTGAGTTCCGTTTTTTCCCAATACTGGGGACTTCTGATTCTGGTCATCGTGGCGGCCGTCTGGTTAGCTCGGCGCAGTCTTAAAACCGAGGCCGGGCGGCTGGCGCTGGACAGTACCTTGCTCAGGCTTCCGGTGATCGGGAACTTTGCGCGCGATACTGATGTGGTTCGGTTTTCCAGAACCCTCTCCCTGCTGGTCAAGGCTGGTATTTCCGTAGACAGGGCCCTGGCGCTATCGGGGAACACGCTGATGAACCGGAAGTTGCGGGCGGCGATCCTAGCCGCTGCGGATGAGACGGTCCGGCAAGGAGCAACCATTGCCGATGGGTTCAAGCGCCGCCCAGAGATTCCCGAGTTTGTGACGAATATGGTGGCCGTGGGTGAGGAGAGCGGGCATTTGGATGAGGCTTTGTTGGAGGTGGCGGCGTTTTATCAACGGGAATTGGACAGGGATTTGAGACTGGTGACCACCCTTCTGGAGCCGCTCCTGATCCTCCTGGTGGGCCTCGTCGTCGGTTTTATCATTTTCGCCATGCTCCTGCCCATCTTCCAGATCGGCCAGGCGATAAGGTAAGGAGGGGAGTAAGAGGGTTCAGGGTTCAGGTGGTGGAGAAAAGAAACTGTGTTTCATTTGATGTTTAATAAAAATTATGCAAATAATTCTCAAATGCCTGAACCCTGAACCCTGCCCCCCTGAACCCTCAGAAAAGGAGAAAACGATGAGCACCCTACGCCATGGCTTTACCCTGATCGAACTCATGATTGTGGTGATTATTATTGCGGCGTTGGCGGCGATGGTGGCGCCGAACCTGATCGGGCGATCGGATGAGGCCAAGGCCAAAATCGCGCAGGGGGATCTGGCCAGTCTGGACACGGTTTTAAAGCTCTACCGGCTCGACAAGGGCGCCTACCCGACCTCGGAACAGGGGTTGATGACCTTGATGGCGGCGCCCGGGCCCGGGCGTGAGCCGTACCTGGAGAAGACCCCGCTGGACCCCTGGCAGCGTAAATATCTGTATCGTTGCCCGGGCGCCCACCGGCCCGCCAGCTATGACCTTTCCTCGACGGGCCGCGATGGCAAGGAAGGCACAGAGGATGACATCAAGAACTGGGAATAAAGCCTTTACGCTCATTGAAGTGCTGGTGGCTTCTGTGATCTTGTTTGCCGGTTTGGGGGCCGTTTTGAAAGCCTATAGCACGGCGGTTATCGCTCTGGACTCGGCTGCCGATGTTTTGACTTCCACGGCATGGCTTCGCGACAAGGCCGCCGTGATGGAACTGCAAGGGAATGACGGAGGGGGGCTGATGTCTGGCAGTGGGCGAGTCCAACTGGACGGGAGGGATTACCAGTGGGAGGTTGATGCCCGTGATCAGGCCATCACTCCTGATCTGAAACTTCAATCGGTCATCATCCGTATTACCCGTTCCACGTCTGGAACCCCGCACTTTCTCCAGGCCGAATGGGCTCTGTTTCAGGATCCGCCAACACCCACTCCAAAATGAAACGCCTATACGAAAAAGAGAAGATTACCACCCGCTTCGCTAGAGGAAACGGAGTAGGGAGTGAAAGAGGAAGAAAATGTTGCGCGATTTTCACT
>CAIZMS010000358.1 GCA_903934155.1 uncultured bacterium
AGCGTCCAGAGCAGCAACAATACACGCCGGTCCTTGATCCGCGAGGTATCCCTCCGCTGGATCAAGTCCACCATGAATGTCTCAATATTTTCCCGCCGGTTCGACTTCACATGACCCCCATAAAAAAGCTCGGGCATCGTGCCATTGACAGGCGACGGGAGTCAAGCCGGAGATCCCCTGTTTGAAATTCTCACTTCCTCGGCACAGCCCCGGAGAATGATTCGTGCCACCCAAAAGGCGGTCAACTGAAGTCCGGCGACAATCGGTAGCGCGTAGCGCAGGGCGAACACATCGGAGACCTTATAAGCCAACACAAGAAAAAGCCCTAAGCCCAGCAACCGGCCGACAAAAAAACCGAATTCCTGGTTACACAGATAAGCGTTCTTATTCCGACCCTCGATATGAGACACCGTGTCAATGGTCAGCATCTGGATGGTGAAGTTGGCAATGCTTTGCAAGGGGCGGGCCAGCACCATGCAAATCATAAAGATCAGCACCCCGGAGGCATTGAACCACAGCGCATTGGGAATGGTGCCAAGAAGAAAGAGGAGCAGTCCCACCGCATAGATGTGGAGGCGGTGTTCGGGCTTCGTGGTCCGGCCGATGATGTACAACGCGACCGCCGACAAGGCCCCTCCTAGTGACAGGATCGTCCCGAGTGACCCTTCCTTGCCCACCAGTTTCATGACCAGCATGGCCGGGGCGGTGACGATGAAGCCACCCGTCAACCCCGTAAGCACGGCCATCACCAACTGCCAGCGCCACAGCCGGTGGAACCGGAAGAAGATGAAGGGAGTATTGGGCGGGTTCGGAAAATGCCCCCGGTGACAGATCACGGAGGCGATGATCGCCAGGATAAAGACAATGCCCGTGACAACCTGGTACGCCTGACCAGCCAGCGAGGCGTCATTCCGGGAATACCATCCGATAAAGGCCCCGATGATCAGCGGAACCAAAATACCTGTGTTGGTGGCGAAGAATGTCTCCAGCCCGTAATAGTAGTTACGATTGGAGTCATTGGTACTCGATAACGCCAGAAAGTCGCGGTTGGCCCAGTACAGACCGAAGGACATCCCCATCAAACCGCCCGCCACAGCCAGCCCCGCCACACTCAATTCCGGAAGGGACATCATGACGATCATCGAAACGCCGCTGAGCAGCATGCCGACCGAATAGAGCCTTTGGATACGGAAGTGCCGAAGCAGCCATCCATTGATAAAAAAGGTGAGCGGAATCCCCGCATACACGGCCAACTGGTAGGTCACCACCATTTTGACATCATCGGACTTGCGCATCACATAGGCGCCGATGAACATCTCCACCACCGGCATGACAAAGGCGTAGATCAGGTTGGTCACCAGCAACACCCGCATATCCCAGGGATACGACAGAAACACACGATACTCTTCGAATATTTTTTTCATGGCTCAGGCCTTATCCTTCGCGATCTTCTGTTCAAACTCTTCAGCGTCAGCACAGCGTTTTCAGAATTTCTTTGATCGACATTTTGGCGCCGCAAATAACTTCATCAGAGGCGCCGTAGTAGAGCGTCACAGTATCGCCGTCCACCAGGTGGCCGTTGGTAAAGACTACATTTCCGAAAAAGCCGGTTGTCTCATACGGCGCGATTGGCTCCATGATCGGCTCGGCTCCACGAGCCAGAACCTTTGAAGGATCCTTGAGATCCAGCAGCATGGCGCCCAGACAGTACCGGTGTTGCTCATTGGCTCCGTGATAAATCACCAACCAGCCGCGATCAGTCTTGATGGGGGCCGCCCCGGCCCCTACCCTTGCACTGTCCCACATCCCCGGCCGCGTCCGGGCAATACACACATTCTGCCCCCAATGCCGCAAATCGGGCGAACGGGCCAGCCAGATATAGTGCCCCCCCACAATGACACCGCTCGGACGGTGGAGGCAGACATACTCTCCACCCACCTGCTCCTCGAACACGGCGCAATCCTTGTTGGACGGAGGAATGACCATTCCGTAATGTTCAAACGTGCGCCAGTCCCGCGTAATCCGCATCCCCGGACCATAGCCGTTGGCCGACACCGCCGTGTAGGTCAGCACATAGCGACCGTCCGCCAGGGTTGCCACACGACAATCCTCAATCCCGAACGACTCATGATCATTCGCGCCAACCAGGGGCGGCAAGCCGGGATCCCGAAACGTCACGCCATCGTCGCTGCAGACCAAGCGGAGGTGCGAGAGGGTCGACAGATACCCTACCCCTTTGTACTTATATTCCCGCGGATCACTCGTATTGAGATCGGGATCGTTGGCATCAAATTCCAGGATCCTGGTTTGGCCGTTCTCCAGGACCGGGAAACTGACCTTGCCTGGCTTCTGCGGGGGGCGTTCCGCCACACGCAACAGCAACCAAATCTTTCCTTCAAAGCGAAAGACTCCGGGGTTGAGCAGGCATTGGATTTTCAACTCCGGCAGCGAGGGCTGAATATCCACAGGCCGCAGGATGGGATTATTCTCAAATCGTTTCGCGATGTCTGCCATATAGCTCCCTTCGTGTCACCTAAACCTGTAAAACCAAAACCAAGAAAAGAATTTGAACAGAA
>CAIZMS010000359.1 GCA_903934155.1 uncultured bacterium
CAGCGCCAGCACGAATCCCGTGATCGCCGTGGTGATCGTGAACGCCAGCTTCTCGGTGAAGGCCACGCTCGCGCCATAGACGCCCTCGCGCCGCAACCCGGTGTGGAGTTCATCCTCGTCGCAAATATCCGCCACCATGGAACTCATCATGAGCCAGCACCCCATCATGCCGAAATTCGCAACAACCGCCGAGGAGAGCTGCAGCCAGGGATGCTGGGGATCGAACGTGAACCACATGGAGGCGTTGCCGACCAACGCGATTCCCAGCGCCGTCATCAAGGTGGTGCGCTTGCTGGTGCGCACCGAAAGCCAGGTCGCCAGCGGCAGGGCGATATAGGAGGTCAGCCCGGCCACCGTCCCCCCCACGCCCATGATCGTCGCCGCCAAGCCCTTGCTGCTCTCCAGCGTCTCAGCCGACATGACGTGCCCGCCGAGGCAGACGTAGTACAAGTTGATGTAGAGCGGAATGGCACCCACCGCCGCGATCCCGATGCGGATGACCAGGTTCACGCCCATCAGCATCATGAACGCCCGGTTCTGGATCGTGCATTTCAGCGCCTGAATCATCCCGATCTTCTCGAGGTTGCGATGGGCAACTGATTCCCGGCACCGCACCACCAGGATGACCGCCGCCAGCAGGATGACCGCGCTCAACCCCAGCGACACCCACCGCGCCCCCACGACTTCATGAGGAGTCCCGGGATCCGCCATGTCCTTGAAAATCGGCGAGAGGCAGAGTTTGTAGACCCACGGCATGCCCAGCATCCCGATGAAGCCGAGATACATGCGCCACGCCAGCACCCGGGTGCGTTCATCGTAGTCGTCCGTGAGTTCATATCCCAGCGCCGTGTAGGGGATCTCAAAAATCGTGTAGCAGAAGGTGTAGAGGACGCAGACCACCAGGAAGTAGGCGACGATTCCGGCCTGGGTATGGAACGGGGGCATCCACAGCAACGGGAGCAGGATGGCCGCGCCAATGGCGCCCGCCAGGATATACGGACGCCGGCGCCCCCAGCGTGTGCGGGTGTTGTCCGAGATATTCCCCATCACCGGATCGAAGAACAGGTCCACGAACCGGGGAATGGCCATGAGGAGCCCGAGCGTCACCGGGTCCACCTTGAGCGCCACCTGGTAGATCGGCAACGCCAGGGCGAACAGGGTGTTCATCATGATATAGCTTACCAGCCCGCCGGATCCCCATGTGATCCTGGCTGATAAAGGCACCTTGTTCCGACCTGAAGTTATGTGTGTAGTCACGCCTGTCTCCCTGTTTCCACGTCGATTCCCTCAGGCTTTCCAATGATCTCGGCATGAGTCCTGTTTTGACTGTCACGGCGAACCTCGATCGACATCGGCCCGTGCGGGGTCGGCACCACGCCCCGCGCCCATTCCAGAGTCCCGAGGTCCGGCGTGATGCGGACCCGTCCAAAGCCCGGCTCCAAAGGCTCGACCCCGAGCACATAGCGCATGAGGTAGTAGTTCCCGGTCGCGCCCCAGGCATGACACATGCTTAACAAGTAGCGGTTATCCGGCGAAGCCGGAATCCGGCCGTCGGGATAGATCATTTCCCAGATTGTGTCAGTGCCTGCATCCGCACAGGCCCGGCTGAAGCGCTTCAGCAGGTCCAATCCCTCTGCCACATGGCCGGCCTTCATCCAGGCGCCTGCCTCGTAGGCATTGATAAAGGGCCAGATCGTACCGTTGTGCGCCCACTTATTCTCGTTCAGGATGGCCTCCGAGGTGAACATCGGATCGCATACCACGGCACCGCGCTCCCGCCAGAGCTTTGCCTTCAGATTCGCCAGGATGCCGTCCCAGGCTTCCCGTGGCGCAATATCGAGCAGGATCGCCTGGGCATTGTTATCCTCCCACGTCCGGCCGTCCCAGCCTTCTGAACGGCGCCGGTCGTTAAAGAGGTGCCGAGCGGGGTCGTAGAATTGCCCAGTCACGAGCTTACGCACGTGACCAGCCCATTCCTGGAGCCGCACGGACAAACTTTCCCCTGACCCGGCATAGCTGGAATCATGTCTTAATCGTAATCGTAATCCTAATCGTAATCCTTCTTCTTCAGGGAGATTACGATTAGGATTACGATTACGATTAAGAAAGTGTGGCTCACCAAAACTCTGAGGAAGAAGATCGCACAGCCGGGCCGCGCATTCCAGGGCATGTGCCAGAACCATGTTCGCCCCCGACAACACCCCTGCCCTCGGCAGGGTGTAGGACCAGGTGTTCGACACCTCGAGCAACCGGTCCGGCGTCACATGGCGTTCGAGCCACTCCAGCTGCCCCTGCAACACCGGCATCATCGCAGCAACAAACTCGCGGTCGCCGGTGTGCCAATAGTACTCCCACGCCGTTATGATCCACCAGAGGGCGTATTCAAAGAACACCTGCCTGCTGGAGGCGCTGGCGGGAACCAATCCATCCTCGAAGCGCCGTTCAGCGATCAGCCGCAACGACGTTCGGACGGCCGAGGCATCGGACGTCAGCGCATACAGCGCCAAGGCGGACGGCCGCAGATCCCCCACCCACACTTCACGATCCCGGCGGCAGCCATCCCAGATCACATAATCGCCCTCGGCCCCGATGGGCTGCTGGGAATCGAGGGCAGGCTGGGTGCAGAGCAGAAGCGTCCTCACCCCCATCTCCCAAGCCCGGTTCACGGCCGGATCGGAACACTCGAAGGTTCCCTGCAAGAGGACGGGGCAAGGTTGTTCGCGCAGCCGGACCGCCTGCAACACCACATCGTGGTCGGGCAGCAGGCTCAGGTAACGGAAGGCGTAGGTCTTCTCGCTGGCAGCCGTCTGGCTCCCGGCGCCATGCCGGAACTGCAGCGGCCCCGAAATCTGCGTCCCCCAGGCGAGCGGAAAATCCGGCTTGCCGTAATTATCGGCCGAGAACATCACCGGCACCTCGGCCTCCGGATGCGGAAATGGATAAGCCCTGACCGTCCCTTCAGTCTCAGACCCGAGGTCGAGTTCGATGCGCCCCACCCGTTTGGCCCCGAAGTCGAAACAGATGCGGCGTCCCGCGGGAATCCGGATTCCCCCATTCCAGTTTCCGGGACTGATGGGTTCCCATCCGCCGCCACGCGACAAGGCCAAAGGGTTCTTCATGCCATTCATCATCTGTTTTGGTGCCATGTTCATATCAACACAAAAAATGGATAACCCGTCATGTCGCAATATTTGCGACACGACCTGGGCGCTTCTGTTCAAATTTCCTTCTTTGAGTTTCAGGTCCCCCCCGACAGTTCTGCCATGCGCCCATCGAAGCACGTCCAGTAGTCGCGGCGTTTCGCATTATTCATATCGCTAGGGGCTATTAGACCAAATCCTCGTGGACCTGTCGTGTCGTCAATTTGTTGACACGTGCGCATCGAACAAAAAAGGGGAAGTCAATGCGGCGGTCAAGGACTCCAGGTTCATGACGAACAAACTACCGGATCTTAAAGACCGAGCCGCGGGGCCAGAAGCCTGCTGAATGACAGGAGTCTCCTCAATGTGGGAGGCGCGCTTCCTGGGCTTCGTAGCCTTGGCGAAGTAGCCCGCCGCGGCGACTCTTGTCCATTTCAGGCGCCAACCTGCACCTGTCGCGGCACGGAGTGCCCCTCCCACATTGAATTAATTCCCTTTCACTGTAGTCCCATAGGTTTTCAAAAAAAGTGCTGGACTGAGGCGTTTAGCCCTGCCACTCGGTAGGGATGAAAAAACAACGACCGTTCAGTCCAGCAGGGTTTTCGTACACGATTCTGAGACAGGTATGCAACTTGATTCCGCCGCACTTGGTGAAGCGGCTGGCGGAGTTGTATGGAGTCGATAACAAGAGCCGAACGTTTACGCCGTGGAGTCATGTGGTCAGTCTGGTCTACGCGCAGATGACTCACGCGGTGAGTTTGAACGATGTGTGCGACGGATTGCGGATGAACGAGACGATGCTGACACCGATTCGCGGGGCGACGGCTCCGGCGAAGAATACGCTGAGTCACGCCAACCGTGAGCGGAGTCCGCTGATGGCTGAGGCGTTGTACTGGGAGATGATGGAGCACCTGATGACACAGAGTCCACAGTTTGCCAAGGGCAAGATCCGACGAGGCTATTTGCGCCGGTTCAACAAGGCGATCTACGCCATGGACTCGACCACGATTAAGCTGGTGGCCAAGAGTCTGGACTGGGCGAAACACAGGCGACGGAAGGCGGCGGCCAAGTGCCACATGCAACTGGATCTTCAAAGTTTCCTGCCCCGGTGCGTCATTATTGACACGGCTAAACACCATGACGACACCAAGGCCCGGGAGTTGTGTTCGGGTCTTCAGGCTGGCGAAATCGTGGTGTTTGATAAGGCTTACGTGGATTTTGATCACTTGGCCTCGATGGATCGCGAGGGCATTTTCTGGGTCTGCCGCGCCAAGAACAACATGACGTATCGAGTGATTCGAACCTTGGACACCACCGATAACCCTCGGGTCTTGCGCGATGAAGTCATCGAATTGGTCACCCCAAAATCCCGCAAGGCCTATCCCAAAACACTGCGACGGGTGGTCGCGCTGGTTGAGGTGGATGGAAAGGACTGCGAGCTTGAGTTTCTGTCCAATCACATGGAGTGGAGCGCTTGGACTGTCGCTGAACTGTATCGTTGTCGATGGAACATCGAGGTGTTCTTTAAGGAGATCAAGCAGACCATTCAACTGGCCGATTTCCTCGGCCATAATGCCAACGCCGTGAAGTGGCAGGTCTGGATCGGCCTGCTGACTCACCTGTTGGTCCGCTATTTGGCCTTCTCGCATTCCTGGCAACATAGCTTTACCCGCTTGTTCACCGTTGTCAGAGCCGTTTTGTGGCGCCGCTGGCATCTGGGCGAACTGCTCGATTGCTATGGGACAGCCAAACCACCCGGCCGCTTGTGTGCCGCTCCGCAACAGGCCTATTTGTGGGGGTTTACATGAAATCGAATCCGCATCCCCGGTTTCCTGTGGGACAGCCACATGTCCTAAAATGGAGGAACTATTAGTCATGGTCAGAAAAACAATAAATGACTCGCATCCGATATGCCCGTGTTTGCTCGAAAACAGGGCCACTATTTGTCAAAATCCAGTGCCTATGGGACTACAGTGTCAGTGTTTATAAGTATTTTGTCATGTTCGTTTTGATGCACGCTTCAGTCTCTGTAGTGTTGATCATGATCGGAAGAGTGCCGGAATATGGCGTACAGTACCTGGGGCAACCGCGGTAC
>CAIZMS010000360.1 GCA_903934155.1 uncultured bacterium
GGCCGGGAAGGAAGCTATGTCTTTGCTCCCTCACACGCCGTGGAGAGCGACGTGCCATTGACCAATATTCTCGCCTTTATCGATGAAGCCCTCGCGTCCGCAAAATAAGAGCCCGCGACAATTATTCGAACACCACGTTCCAAGCTACTGACCCGTTGTCCTGGAGGTTGATGACCAGCTCCGCCATGATCATTGGCTCATCGGGTATGACATCTTGTTTGCAGAAAACATGCTCATAAGGTCGAGCCATTATGATCGCGCGAAAATTTGAAGAAAGCGGCGACGCTTCGACTTGACTTCAGGACACCAGGCACCTGATCTCAAAAATCGCCGCAGGCGAGGCGGCGGGCATACCCAGGCATTCAATCACCAAGCGGTCAGTGGTGATGGGCTTTTCCAATTTGATCACATTCCGGGTCTGATGGTTATCCTCGCATTCCGCCACAATCCGGCCTCTCCCATCCCGGATGCGGTAATGTCTAACACAGAACGGCATCTCCCGCTCCGGATGCCCCCATTGCACAGTTTCCATAGGATGGTCGAAATCCGTATCGAACGACAGTTCAATCCGTCCGATGGTCTGAGCCTGCTTCCACGCCAAGGTCAACGCCGGGGCTTTGTCGTCCAACGCCGCCACCCAGGCATTCGGACCCGTTGTGGGCCGGACAGGCCCCTGTAACACATTGGCCGCCCCGAATGTCGCAATCGGCGGATCAAAGCTCATGGCCATGTTTTGACCATCCGGACGCCGGGCCGGGATCCAGAACTCGAACCGGTCCACGCCAAGCCCTTCCGGAGGCTCCTGCACGGCCTTCTTCGCCACCTTCTTGTTGGCGCCATGAACGAGGGACAACACTCCCGTCACGCGCTGATCACTCAAATGGACCCGAACACCGGGACAAGGCATCAGACAGATAAACACATAGGCGGGATGATCCAGCGTCACGCCAAAATCCACCATCACCGCATTATCCTGCCCGGCAGAACAATGCACCGTCCGGCGCGCCAGGATGACATCGGGCGTAAAGTTGCCTTCCCGTTCAGAGGCGCGGAGTTGCAGTTCCACGTCCGATTCCTGCTCGGCATCGAATCGGAATCCGATCTTCGGCATGATCCCGGCGGCAACGGGCACTAACATCGCCTGGGCCGCTTCAATCAACCGTGTTTCCCCGTTTGGCGCGAGCTGGTCGAGACGGAACTCGCTGGAGGCTGAAGCGGTCGCTTGGCGGACCAGATTCGCGCGATCCTCCGACACCACATGAGGAATGTGTTGCCCGATGGCCAGGAGCCGCTCCTGCAGTTCCCGCATCACACCCGGTTCGGTCACGTCCCGGGGCAACACCCCCTGCTCCCGGCACAAGGCCGCCGCCATGCCAACCGCCTGGGCATTATGGGCACAGGTGGTCATGACGCGGGTTGACCCGAACGCGATATGGCTGGCGCTAATCAGGCGCCCAGCGAGGAAGAGATTGGTGATATTGCGGCTGTAGAGACAACGATAGGGAATCTGGTAAACACCCTTGCTGTGCCACTGGGAACAGCCGGGCTTTTCGCTATACACGCCGTCCACCGGATGCAGATCAATCGCCCAGCCGCCAAATGAAACGGCGTCTCCAAAACGGCGTTGTTCCACAATGTCCTGCTGGGTCAGCATGATATCCCCTTCAAACCGCCGACTCTCCCGCTTTCCGGGGATGGAGCCCACCCAGTCCAGTGTCAAATTCTCCGCCTCCGGATACAACCCGGAGTTCTTGATATGGTTCCAGACCCCGTATACCACCCTCCAAAGTTCGAATTTAATCGCCTCGCTCTCGCGGATCGTGTCCAGATGTCCGCCGTATTCCAGCCACCAGTAGTAGCAGCCATGATCCTTCGCCGAGATATGCCCGTGCCGGGGAATGGAGCCGATGTCCTTGAGCGCATAGGCCGGCGCGATAAACTTCACCGGCTTGCCGGTATCCCGGCTATGGAAGAAAATGGAGTGCCCCAGCAACTCCCCTGGCGCCCCCTCCTTGGCCATGGCTTCATTGAATTCGGAAGCGGATTCGGCCCCGATCCGAAAATCCGCCCCGGCCAGAAATCCCACAATCCCGTCCCCCGAGGCATCACAAAACAACGGCGCCTGAATCTCAAACATCCGTTGAGTCTGAGCGCAGAAGGCCACTACCGCGCCAATCTGCGTTGCGTCTTTTTTCACGACACGAAACACCGCCGTATTGAGCAACAAGGTGATGTTGGGTTCGGCCAGAATCTTCTCCAGAAGAAGGGCATCCAACAGGTGAGCGTTCCCTTCCGGGTTGCGGTAGGTATTCTCGACCATGAGTTCGTCAATCACGCCGCCTTCCCGGGCCCAGCGGTTGTTGTTTCCCATGTGCGAAGTGGCGCCAAGCGCCCAGAGCCGGACTTCGCTGGAGGCGTTTCCTCCCAAGACAGGCCGATCCTGGATGAGCACGACTTTAAGTCCCTCACGCGCCGCCGTGATGGCGGCGCATACTCCCGCCAATCCACCGCCGACGACCGCCAGATCGGCTGGCAGTGACACAGTTTCCAAACTCCGACATTCCCCCAATGCAGCTTTTTTCATAACGCCCTTTCCCTCCACAAACCCTCGCCTGATTTAACCACCTTTTGACGTTATCAGTTCAGCAAAGCCGCAACTACAGATGATCGCGTTTATTTATTAAGCTTTTGCGCAGACCTGCGGCGTCCTCCTTGTAGGACAGGCTTCCCCGCCAGGGGAGCCTGTGCAGGCTACTCACAAGCTCCCCGCAAAAGGAGGGAAAGCTCGTTCTACAATAACTCAGCGCTGCGCCGCAGTGGACTGTCCCTGAAGCCCCCGTCTTTATTTTGCGGAAGGCGGCTTCAGATAGAGCGTCTCCGCGCCAAAATCCAGCACGGCACTGTACAGGGCGAGAAGGTCGTTCCCCAGGATCGCATCATCCGATCCGTTGTGATTCCCTTTGCTCGTGACCCACACGCCGCCAAAATCAGCCTGAACCCCGTCTACCGTGAGGCTGCAAAGTTGACTCCTACCTGCTTTCGCGCCCGCTCTGTGGTCTACACCCGTCATCGGTTGCGTGGCTCCGTCCCGGACTTCAATATGAAGTCTATTCGCCAGTTCCGAATCTACCGATGTCGTCGAGGAACCGGTGTCAACCGTGAACTCAACCGTGTTTGTGCCAATGTTTACCGGAACATTCCAGAAGCCCAGATTCTTCCGCCATTGCAGGCGGATGGGGTGATACCCCAGCAACAACAGCTCCTTCTTAAGCCGTGCGGAGGGCTCATCGGATTTCCTGACGGACAGGAACAAAGTGTCTGAACCATAGTCCAAGATGGCCCTGTATTCCCTGA
>CAIZMS010000361.1 GCA_903934155.1 uncultured bacterium
AGTGAAAAGAGGATCGGATTGGAGACCAGTTCCCGGTTGGTGACCACGAGGTGCTGAAGCGCTGGCGAATCGGGCCCCGCCTCCACCAGCAGGGAGCTGACGGGCAGATTCACCCCGGTCAAGGCCACCCGGACAGGCTTGGCCCCCCGCGGGGCGCCCAGCGGAAAAATACCGGTGATAAAGGGTAGCTCGCCGAGTTTGACCCGATAGACAAAATCCTCCCGTCCGCGATAGAGGGTATCCCGGATCGTCAGGGTGTACACCCCGTCTTCGGGAACCTTATAGAACAGCACCGGATCCTGGCTGAATTGAAAATCACTCGCCTCGGCAACCGGTTTCCCGAGGGAATTGTAAAGGACAAGGATAGCCTGAAACCAGCCGGGCACGCCATCGGCAATGTAGGGTAACAGTGCCCGGGCCGCCACTTCCGCAACCAGTTGCTGCCCCTTCACGGCTGAAAACCTGAAAGCGTCAACATCCCCGGGCAGGATCACCCCATTGACCACAACGGGCAGGGCCGGGAGGGTCATGGCAGTCTTGAGGGTGTTGTTCGTTTCAACCTCCCTCACCTCAGCCAACTGGCCGACCTGGAAGGTGAGTTTGTTCGACAGGGAATTGGTCGTCACGAGACAGAGATCCCGGTTGCCGGGCTCGATATCCGGCGCCACGGTCACCCGGAGCGTCACCACTTCATCAATCACCGCCTGATTCTTTTTTTTGTTTTTCCGCTTCTTGAACTCCACCCCGGCATCCGGATCCTTGGAGTCGATGACCTGGGCCGTCACCCCGGTCCCTGAGACCAACGCCGCCGAGGCGCCATAGATGTTCTCGCCGCCAATTTTTATCGTCACGGTGGTTCCCTGCCTGCCCCCCGCCGGATAAAGGAATCCGATGTGGGCGGGCTTCTCCACTTTGAAGGGTTTCTGTGCGACGGCGGGCAGAACACACGCCAGTAGAGCCAAGAACACCCGGATTTTCACATGATCTCCCGGAGTAATCCTCCGGTCTACTTGGCGGGAATTTCATGGCGGGCCAGGGGCGAGACACACACCTTGGCACCCTGGGGCGTCGCTAATTCCGCCGCCGGGTCAATATCCAGCAACTCAAACATGCTGCCCAGCAGATCCCAGGGATAGATGGGTCGCTCCACAACCGTCTCGCCCCGCTCATCCGTCTTGCCCACAACCATTCCGCCCCGAAACCCGCCGCCGGCTACCAGCGTTGAGAAGGCCTTCCCGTAATGGCCCCGTCCCCCATCCCAGGGCGCTTCCTGCTGAATTTTTGGAGTGCGCCCGAATTCGCCGCCAACCCACACCAGCGTACTGTCCAGAAGGCCGTGATCCGACAAATCCTGAAGCAGGGCGGACACCCCCTGGTCGAGGACCGGGAGCTTGGTTGACATTTCCTGGAAGTGCTTCTTATGCGTGTCCCAGCCCTGGTGATTAATGGTGACGAACGGGACACCCCGCTCAACCAGCCGACGGGCGAGCAGGCAGGACTGACCGAATTTGTTCCGGCCATATCGATCCCTCATTTCCGGCTTTTCCTCCGCGAGGGCAAATGCCTTGCCGGTTGTCCCGAGGATCATTTCATAGGCCTCATCCCGGCTCGCGTTAAGGGCCTTCACCACGGATTCATCGCGGTG
>CAIZMS010000362.1 GCA_903934155.1 uncultured bacterium
GAATGAGATCGGGATCGTTCAAAAGAGCCTGGGCGAGCCCGATGCGACGCGCCATTCCCTTCGAAAATTCGCCGACCCGTCGATCCCGGGCCTTGGAGAGGCCCACCTGTTCGATCAACGCATTCACCCGCTCGGTCTTGTGGGGGCCCGACATCCCGTACAGGTTGGCGTAGAAGTGCAGGATTTCATCAGCTGTCAGATATTTATAAAGATAGGATTCCTCGGGCATAAAGCCCATTCGGGATTTGACGGAGACGGCACGAGGGGACTGGCCCAGCACGGAAAGTTGGCCGGAGGTGGGGTGGAGGAGACCTAGGATCATTTTGATGGTGGTGCTTTTGCCTGAACCGTTGGGGCCCAGCAGGCCGAAAATTTCTCCCCGGCGCACATCCAGATTAATGCCATTAACGGCCCGCACCTTGGGGCGCCCCCAGAAATCCCGAAAGACCTTTGTCAGGCCCCTTGCCTCTATAACCAGTTCTTCATCATTCATACTAATCCTTTAAGATAGACTACCTGAGTCCGCGGAGGCCTCGGAGAGGCCTCCCTACCCTGATACTGTAACGAGAATGATAAGGCGATGGGTGATTTTCTTTAAAACTCCCTATTCCTGAAAGCCGCATAGCCAAGGCACAAAACCCCGCAGGCATAGGTCACGCCATAGACGGCGGCATGAGCGATCACAGCGAAGGACAGGCTTTCGCCGCCTGCCAGCCGGTCGGCAGGCCAGAACGCCTGGATGTCCGGGAGAATCACCCGCAATCCGAAACGCAAGGTTTCAGAGCTGGGGAGGAGTGTGATGAGATGATCAGAGATCAGTCCCGAAAACAGGACAATGGCCAGAACGGCAATGGTGGTTGGGGTGGTCAGGCGGCTGGCAAGGCTTAGGGCGATGGCGGCCAGGATCAGCAGGGCGATGCTTTCGAGCGTGCAGGCCCGCAGGATTCGCCAGTCCATGAGGCTGCCGAAGGCGACCCGGTGTCCTTCGCCATTCATCATGCCGAGTAAGATCACTGCTGCGACGAGAGCCAGGGTGAATCCCAGAAGGGCGTAAACAATGAAAGACCGGCGGGTAAAGTAGTTGATCAGGGCGGCGGGGATGATAGCGATCAGCGGAATGGCCAGGAGTACGCGGAGTCCCAGAGCATCGAACTCGAAATTGCGGGGCGACAACCGTCCGGCCAGCAGCGAGGCGGCACTGGAACAGAATACGAAAAACAGGATCAAGAGGGTTATGGCCAGGTATTTGGCCAGAAAAAACATCAACCGGCTGACAGGCTTGCTGAAAACGATTAGAATGGTGCCCGACTGGCATTCGTTGTGAAGCGTGGCGCAGGCGGCATACCCGGCCAGGATGATCCCGAACATGAGTTCAAAGGCCAGGGAACTGTCGAGAGCCAGATGGGTCTCCTGCCCAAGCTGAAACGACAGGGCGAGGGGGGCCAGAACGGTGCAGGCGACGCTGGAGAGGATCAACAGGAAAGAAGCGGGCTGGCGGAACAGTTCAGTTACCGCCAGTCCGGTCAGTGCGAGGAACTGTCTTGCACTGGCTTTGCTCACCGAACCTGCTCGACCACGATATTCTCGTCGACCGTTTCGCGCAGGGCGCGCTCGATGCCGTGTTTGATGGTCATCGTGGCGTGCGGACAGCATCCGCAGGCGCCTTGCAATTTCAATTTAACATCGGTTCCTGTGATGCTGACCACTTCCATGTCGCCGCCGTCAGCCTGCAGAAACGAGCGAAGTTCTTCTAATTTCGATCTGATTTTTGCTTCCATAATGAGTCCTTTCGATTCCGATTATTGCAGAATGGCCGATCTTTTCCCACTCATTCCTGCCAGTGCACAAAAATCTTCTCGGCGAGGGAGCGGTCGACGGTGAACTGGCTATGTCCGATTTCAAAGATGTAGGACGGAAAGAGGCGGATGAGCCGGATATCCGTGCCGGGAAGGATGCCCATGGCCATCAGTTTCTGGATTTCGCGGTTGTCTCGGGTGCTCAGGTAGGCGACTACCCCGGCCTGGCCGGCGCGGCCGTCACAAAGCGGGCCAACTTCCTGAACCTTGTCCTTTTCGGCTTGGAGGCAACATTCGCCGCGTGGGATCGGATGGCCATCCGGACAAGTCAGCGGGTGTCCCAGCAGAGTGCAGATTTTATCCTCCAGACCGGGGCGGAGGATATGTTCGAAGGTACAGGCATCTTCCTCGGCTTCCTCGCCGGTGACCTGAAGGACATCCTTGAGCAGGCATTCGGCGAGCCGATGCCGGCGAACGACACGTTTTCCTGCCTCGAGTCCTGTTTCCGTAGGGGTGGGGGTGTTACCCGAGACTGTAATCAGTCCGGAATCACAGGCGGCCTTCAGGGTGGCCTCGGTCGCCGGTCGCGGGACACGGCTGTGATGCTCATGTTGCAAATAGAGATCTTCAAGTACTTCCTCGATGCGGGGGTCGTTCATGGCTTTGTCTCCCTGCCGTTCTTTTTGAAAAGTTTCTTTATCGTCTTGATCAGTCCCGGCTCGCGGGGCGACTCATAGCCGCAAAAGGGGCATCGCACATTATGGCATCCGCCGCCGGACGGGCAACCCTTGCAGGTGTCCGCAGACTGGGTTTCGTCGAACTCGCGTTGGCAGAAGGAGCATTTCATTGGATTAGAACCCCACCCACAATAACACCAGATGTGTCAAATACCCGACTCCAAATGCGGTGAGGAGCACGCCGAGGGAAATCCACAGGGTGACTTTGGTTCCGCGTTCCTTCTGCATCACGAGAAATTGGGCGATACAGGGAAGGAAAAGGGTCAGCGTGACGGCCGCCACGATCAACTGGTGAATGGTCATGATTCCGGTCTTTTGCAAGTCGTAGAGTCCGGCGGCACCGTAATCCCGGCGGAAGAAGCCAAACAGAAAGGCGACGGCCGATTCGTCAGGAAGTCCGAGGGCACGGACAACGGGTTTCATGTTGTGAACCAGGATTTGGAACAGGTGGGTGATTTGTCCCACCCAGATCAGCAGGCTCGCCAGAATGAACATGGGCAGGATTTCGCGAAAGTACCAGACCATCCGGGTATAGGTTTTCACCAGAACATTTCCGAGGGTGGGAAGGCGCAAAGGCGGCAGTTCCATATAGAACATCGGGGGCTCGCCGGGGAGCAGCTTCGCGGCCAGCCAGCCGGCCAGGAGCATGATCGCCAGGACGACACCCGCCCAGATGGCGAGGGCGGCGCCGCTTTGGGAGAGCAGGCCCAGGATGAGGCCTAACTGGGCGGAGCAGGGTATTGCCAGTGCCAGCAGGATGGTGCAGATAATCCGTTCCCGTTTGGTTTCCAGGGTGCGGGTCACGAGAGTGGCCATGGTATCGCAGCCGAATCCGAGCACGATGGGAATCACAGCCCGCCCATTCAGTCCGATACGCTTGAAGCCCCGGTCGACCAGCAAGGCCAGACGGGGCAGATAACCACTATCTTCCAACGTTGCGAAAAAAAGAAAAAAAGCTCCGACAATGGGGAAGATGATGGCGATCGCGTAGCGTAAGCCGAGCGTGATGATGCCATAGTCACCCGCCAGAAGATTGCGCAGGGGTACCCAGGGAACGGTGTTATCCACCAGCCGGGTGACCCATGGAATGAAATGGCTTTTGAAAATAGTGTCTTCCAGGAAGTTGACACAGGTTCCTGCACCGAACTGACCCACAAACTGGTACAGCCCGAAATAAAGCACAAGCGCGACAATCGGATAGCCGGTGAGCGGCGTGGTGCATAGCTGATCAAGCCGCCTTCGGATACGGTCAGGTGCCTGATCCGGTTTGTTGACGCAGTCGGCTAGAATTTGTCCCACATGGGTTCGGAGCGAGAGGGTAACATAGTAGTGTGGGGAATGATTCAGCTTGGCCCGTGTGGCGGCGACAATGGCCAGGATGGTGGCCGATGCCTGTTCGCCTTTTTCCTGGACCAGTCGTTCCCTTTCACGCACGTCGCCCTGCAGGAGGAGGCTTGCCCGGGCACGCGGAGAAATGGGGCTGGCGGGTGAGAGATGCCGGGCGATATCGAGGA
>CAIZMS010000363.1 GCA_903934155.1 uncultured bacterium
CTCGATGTCACCATCAACCAGGGCGGTATTTCCCCGTATCGCTTCCGTCTCGCGCCGGATCACATCAACTATGTTACAGTCCTTCTTCACATCTCACGCTTCACATCTCACGTTTCACATCCTACCGGCTTCCCGGCCGGCCGCTTCGCCAAGCGCCATGCAGGTTCCCATCACCCGGGTCGCCGCCAAAGCTTCATGCGTAGCCGAAATGCATCGTCCTGCACAGAACAAATTGCTGGCGGCCGCCGCTTTCAGGCACCCCAAGGGGATATCGCACACCCCACCGGATTCGGGATAACGATAAGTCGGCCCGCGTTCCGGATCCCACAACTCGATGGGCCAGGCACTTCGCGCCACGGCATCCGGAAACCGGCGTGACGCCAGAATATCCGCTTCAGTCAAGGTGTAGCCTCCCTTGAGTCGGATTCCTTCCCGTTCCAGAACCTCCGGTGAGCGGTTCACAAGCCTGGCCGCACGAAACGCAGGCAGCACCTCCCGGAGATAATCATGCAGTCGCGAAACCGCCTGTCCGGCCTCCTGATTTGTCGTGCCGGACGGCACACTCACTTTACAGTAGCCCTCATCACGCCCTTCACCGGGGGAAAAGGTGGTGAACCGCAGCCAGGAAGGGAGCGCCCCCGATTCCACACCCTGCCGAATGGCATAGGGAACCTTGATGGGAAGTACATCATCCGTGCCCGCCATTCCGGCAAACTGGAGAACAAGCCCGGCAAGCTGCCGCTCGGCCGCCGGGACGGAATCATAAAGCGAGGGATGGCAGCCTATGATCACACCATCGCCGGAACAGTCGATCACCCGTTCCGCATGAATCTCACCCGCCTCCCCGGCCGAGACCGATTGGATCCGGCCGGCCTCAAGCCGGGCACCTTGGATTTCCGTCCCGAAAAGAACCCGAAGACGCTTCTCTGCCTGGATCAAATCCATATAGACAATCCGGAGTTGGTCGGGGAGATAGGGAAGCACCTCCACTTTGCCAAGCCGGATCGGACGGCGGGCGGGCGACAGGATCGCCAGTCGGTCGCAAATTTCCCGGACCAGTCCGCCATTCACCAGCGACTCGCTTGACGCCGGCCCACTGGCTCCCCCAAGGGGATAAAGTCCGCACAGGGTTCGATGCAACCCCGCCACACCGATGCCGCCCGGAAACGCCCGCTTCTCGACCAGAAGCGTGTCGGCACCGGCCCGAACCGAAGCCACGGCCGCCGGAACACCGGCCACCCCGCCTCCCACCACCAGAACATCGCACTGAAACTTCATGGTTATAATAAACGCCTGATCGCCTCACGAAACTTCCGGATATCCTCATCGTCCAGCATCCCGTCCACGGTGGCCAGAACCGCGTTCATCTTGGAACCGAATTGATTGATGAAGAATCCAAGGCCCGGCGGCACGGGAACCAGAGGCATATGAATCAGGTTCACCAGTTCAGCCTCTCCAAACCGGTCGAACGGATATCCACTTTTACCCACACAGGTAAACCCCAACGAGGCAAACTCCCCGCGCAACGGCCTGAGCATGACCCGGCTCAAGAGTGGAAGCGGCGCCAACCGCATCAGCATGCTGGATTCATGAAGCGCCTTGGGAAACCCACTCTTGACCTGCTCATACATCTGGGATCGAAGCAGGCTCAAAACCTGCGAGCGGTCGCCAATCAAAACTTTTGGAATCTGGAAAAACAGGAACGACAGGTGATTGAAAAACAATCGGGCGGGTGCGGTGTCGGGCGTCCGCAGGTCAACCGAGACCGACACCACGAAGTCATCCCCTGCCCCTCCGTGCCGGGCGAAGGCTGGCGCCAACGCCTCCAGAGAGGCCGCCAGGGTGTAGGGCAGGAACATCAGGAAGCCCGCCTCACGACTGGCCCGCTCGGCGATGGCACGGGATTCAGCGGCATCAAACTCAATGACGGCAAACTTGATACGCCGACCCGCCAAAGGCGCGGGACGCGCGAGCACACACAGTTTCGTCTCCGCAAATTTCCGAACCATCCGGATCAGCTGCTTTCCGGCCTCAAACTTCTGCATCCAATCGCAGAGATGGGCGGGCTCCTTCAACGAAACCGCCTCGATCCGGGCCCGGCAATCCTCGCCCGTCAGCCACCGGTGGAAAAGATCAAGAAAGGCCTCGGCGCCGGTGGCGTCGAACAATCGGTGATCAAACTGGGCGGCAAGAACATGCCGGGTTTCGCTGATGTGAAACACCCGCACCGCGAGGTGGGTCCGGCCATCTGGAAATCGCCTATTGGCGCTTTTTTCCAGGACTTCGAAAAGGGCGCGCTCCTCAATCCGGGAAAATTCAAGCACGAGGGGAACAGGCTTCGATGGGGAGGGCATCTTCCAATACGGCGCTCCCGTCCAGTCCCGTGCGGAAGTCCCGCCCAGAACCGGCAACTGCCGAACAAAGGATTCGGCCTCCCTCCTGAAGCGGTCGTCGTCAAAGCCCCCCTTGAGGTCGAGAACAATCTGGAAGGTGTTCCCTCCGCCGGTGGCGCGGTGGCTCATGTGATCCAGCGCCCCGATCATCCAGTCAATCCCCGTCAAGTAGCGTCGGTTTTGGACGTAGGGCAGGCTGACCTTCATCCCTGAAGGCCTTTACTGATGCGGGAGGCAAGGGCATGAATCGTCTCGAAATCCTCGCGGGTGAGGCCCGACTCGATCAGGCGCAATTTGAACACCTTTTCGATCACCACCAGGAGCTCCACAAATCCCATCGAATCCACTCCCAGCGAGGGAAGCGACGCCCCGGGCGAAATGGAAGAGGGCTCCTTGCACAGGATGATGGCCACCTCCCGGATCAATCTCTGCTCGACCCCGGCTTGTGATGTTTCGTCGTTTGACATAGGGTCGAATTTATATCGCAAGACCGGATCACTGTCCATTGAGGAGTAATCCGA
>CAIZMS010000364.1 GCA_903934155.1 uncultured bacterium
GTCAAAGTCGGGGACAACCAACTGGAAGTGAGCATCGTCAATCTCTGGCCCAACCGCCTGATCGGCGATGCCGCGCTCCCACCGGAAAAGCGCTTCACCGAGACAAACATGCGCAAGTTTGTTTCTAAATCTCCCCTTCTACCTTCCGGGCTGCTCGGTCCAGTTCGAATTCTGACGGAAGAGTAGGAAACCCAAGCGCAAAATCCCGATAACCACCTGCGAGCTTATGAAATCTGATCCTCTCAAATCATTTCAAGGCACCCTGCTTGCCGCTGTGTTGGCTTTGATATCACTACCCACAAGTCAGGCAGAACAAGCAGCCAGTATCGGCATCCCAGGCAGAGTAGCGATCCCGAGCCTGGATCAGGAGTTTGCTACACCGCCACGGGAAGCCAGACCGTATACCTACTGGATGTGGGTGGCGGATGCTCCGCGTGAATGCATCACCCGCGATCTGGAGGAGTTTCATGCCAGAGGCATTGTTGGTGCGTTGATCTACTCCAGCAGCATGGGTCCTATCTGGTATCCCGAACACAAGGTGGTTCTGGAAGGCAAGGAATACCGCAAGGTTGAGACGGATGAATACGGGGGGAAATCCACAGGTTCTGACTTTGACAAGATGCCATCCTGGAGCGACGAATGGCGAGCTGCTGTTCGCTTCGCCGCGAAAGAAGCTAACCGCATCGGAATCGATCTGGGCCTGGCCATATCAACGAGCGCCCCTCGTGAACTGGTGAGTAACGAGTTTGGGCAGCAACAGATCGAATGGTCGGAGGCTTCATTTGAAGGTCCCGGGCTTTTCGAGGGAACCTTGCCGGTTCCCAAGATCACGGACAGCAAGCACTCCAAAAAGTCCTCCTATGGCGACCCTTATCATCGCGATATTGTTGTTCTTGCCTTCCCGGACAAACCACTTGTGAAGGTTGATGAAGTCATCGACATCACCAAAAGCATGGATGCTGGCGGAAAACTGCGGTGGAATGCGCCGGCGGGCAAATGGGCCATCATGCGCTTCACTCAAGTGTCCTCCCAATTCGGCAATGAAAAAAGCGTCCAGCTTGACGGTCTCAGCACCGAGGCGATGGACAAAGGCTGGGATGCCATGATGGGGCGTTTGTTGACGGAGATGACGCCGGAGGAGCGCAAAGGGTTGAAGTTCATCGAAGAGGATAGTTGGGAAGCTGGGCATCCAACGTGGACCAAGACATTTCCCGAGGAGTTCAAGAAACGCCGGGGATACGATTTGCGGCCTTTCCTACCCGCTTTGGCAGGACGGGTGATTGGCGACCAGGAGTTTTCCAAGCAGATCCAGCACGATCACCAACTGACGATCGACGATCTGATTGCTGATCACCACTACGATTACAGACGCAAACTGGCCAACGCTGCCGGTTTCCCATTCTATGCCGAAGCCGCCGGGCCGAACATGAAGCAGTCGAATGCGCTGAAGAATTCCAGCCGGATTGATATGGCGATGGCTGAATTCTGGATGCCCTCGGCGCACCGTCCCTCATTCGAACGGCGCTTTCTGCTGCGGGAGGCGGCCAGCGCCAACCACATCTACGGAAAGAAGATCACGCTGTGTGAAGCGTTCACTTCCGTCGGTCCGCATTGGGAGGAATCGCCTTTTCGTATGAAGTCAACCGGCGATCAGGCCTTCTGCGACGGGCTGAATCGCGTCATATTCCACGCGTCGGCACTTTCGCCAAGAGTATCCGCGAAGCCCGGTTACACGATGTGGGCAGGCACGCATTATGAGCCTGGCATGACTTGGTGGAATCAGACGCCGGCATTCAACGACTATCTGGCCCGCTGCTCCTATCTCTTGCAGCAGGGCTTGTTCGCAGCGGATGCGCTCTTTTATCAGGGTGATAAATCCGGCTACACTGCTGTTCTGAAAACCGTTATTCCCACGTTGGGAGAAGGGTATGATTACGACCACTGCAACACCGAGGTGCTCTTGACGCGCCTGAGCGTGAAGGATGGACGGATTGTGTTGCCGGATGGCATGAGCTATCGCGTTCTTGTTCTCCCTGACGATCTCCCGATGCAGCTTCCGGCTTTGGAGAAGGTGGCTTCTCTCATCAATGCGGGTGCGACGGTGATTGGTCCACGTCCCACAGGAATGTTCGGCAAGCCCTTCAAGCCGGGCGACACGGAGAAGTTTGATGCTCTCGTCAAACGTTTGTGGAGCGGGGCCGACTCAGGCGCTGCGGAAAACCGCCTCGGCTCCGGTCGACAGGTCTGGGGCAAGACCGCGCGGCAGGTTTTGAACGAACTCGGTGTCGCGCCGGATTTTGAGCATCAGGGACTCAGTGATGCCGGCACCATTGACTGGATTCATCGCACGATGTCCGATGGCACGGAGATCTACTTCGTTGCCAGCCGCTGGGAAACACCAGAATCCGTCACCTGCTCGTTTCGGGTTTCCGGCAAACAACCGGAGCTTTGGAATCCAGTAACGGGTGAGAGGCGCGACGCGACCGCGTTCCGGCAGGAAAACGGTCGCACGATACTGCCACTGGAGTTTGGCCCCTGCGGCTCAGCGTTTGTCATCTTCCGCAAAGCGATCGGGCCGAAAGTCAACGGAACTACGGCCACGAACTACCCGACACTCAAGCCCCGGTTGGAACTGGGTGGCGGCTGGGATGTGTCATTCGATCCCAAATGGGGTGGACCGGCAAAAATTCGTTTTGACGAACTCACGGACTGGACCAAACACGCTGACAAAGGGATCAAGTTCTACTCAGGCACGGCGATCTATCGGAAAACCTTCACGCTGCCAGCCGCCCCTGACAAAGGCCGCCAACTCGTCCTTGACCTTGGTGAGGTGCGTGAGGTTGCCGAAGTCCGGGTGAATGGACAAAACCTTGGGGTTGTTTGGACCAAACCTGCACGCGTCAACATCACCGGCGCAGTCAAAGTCGGGGACAACCAACTGGAAGTGAGCATCGTCAATCTCTGGCCCAACCGCCTGATCGGCGATGCCGCGCTCCCACCGGAAAAGCGCTTCACCGAGACAAACATGCGCAAGTTTGTTGCCACATCCCCGCTTCTGCCTTCCGGTCTGCTCGGTCCGGTTCAAGTTCTGGAGCAAGACCCCTAACCCGGCAGAGCCGGACTGGCTTGTCCAGGTGCTCAATCAGCGCGTTGACAGCACCGAGCGGCGGCGGCTCGGGGGTTTTGCCTTGTCAAAGGGAAACCGGGGTCAGGCTTTTTATGGCTGTCATAATCGTCATGGCATTCTCCTCATTATTATGATGGTTCCAGCCCCCTGGTCATGGCGCGGTCTTCAGCCCTTCCCATTTCACCACCCAGCCTTCGGTTGGGAAGCCCGGTGCATGCCGTGCAGGGGCTCCGTCCCATCCGGCAGCCATCATCGCCACCGCATAAAGCATACCGCCGTTTCCGGGAAGGTACCAGCCCCTGCTCATGCCGCGTTCATCGTATCGGTTACCTTTGTGAAGCAGAGCATCGATGGCAAGCTCGGGCTCACCGTGCCGTGCCGCCGCCATGGCAATCCATGGAAAATCCCAGCCCCACTCGCTGTATTTCCACGTTTTCGTGATATCCAGCATCGTCGCCTTGGCTACTGCCTGATCCACCCCCTGCAGCGGTGGCAACATACCAAACACTCCGATTGCGTCCGGGTGGCTCGCCCCAGAGCGGTCGTCCCACTCTGGTGAAAGCACGTATATGCCATCCTTCTGCGGCAAGGGGGCCAGGTTCTTGAGGACACGATCCCACTGAGGGTCTCGCTCCATCCCCAATCGGGTTCGCCATTGCTGCGCCTTTTCCAGACCAAAACGCCAGTAGGCCAGTTCAAAAACTGAATTGCAGGTTGAACGCTTTCCTTTCTCCGGACGATATTCGCACGCTGGCATGACGGGAGTCAGATTATACACCCCCTTCGTGTCCAAGGTGACGTAATCAGCCATGTATTGAGCGGATTCGAGTACAACTTCCCGCCACTTTTCCAAAGTTTCGCGCGTCGGTCGCAGACGATACTCCAGTTCCGCCAGGAAAATCGGGTGCGGTTGCGACCATTGCAGAATGAAACTGTACTCCCAATATCCCGTACGGCCCTCCGGCCCCACTTGCTTCCCCCACTTCGCCCCACGTGTTTGAAATTGCCCAGCCAATTGCTTCGCTGTGGGTAGGAAACGCTGATAACATCCTGCGGCCCTCTCTGCCATGGGCCAGCGATCCCATAAGGCAAAATGCGCCAGATGCCACCAAGTCATCTCCATGTGGAATTGTCCGATCCATGCATCGATGTCTAACAGCCCAGACTCGGCCGCGGGCCAGCTTCCCGCAGAGTTTACCCCCATTTGATATTGGCTCAGGACGATTCGCCTTTCCAGTTCCATCCAGCGTTTGTCGCTGCTCTGTGACAAATCAATGGCTCCGCCAGACATCCAAAACTTCTTCCAGTGCTGGGTCGCCGCTTGCTGGACCTCTGCCACTCCAAGCTTTTGACCAAGCTTGGTCCCTTCCGGCGATGTGATGCAAAAGAGTTCCAACTTGCCATCCGCATTTTTCTCATCTCCGCGGAGGATTAACTGGTGACGAACCTCCGTTTTATTCTCGTGCACGGCGCTGATGTTCGGCGACCAGGAAAGTGCCAGACTATATCGCGTGCTATCCACAATCCGACGGATACCTGCTTCTCTCACCTTGTTGTCTATGGTGAACACGGTCTGGTGGTCATCCGGCCTGTCCCAGTCTCCGACCCAGGGACGACGCCCCTTGACATCGGGATAAGGAAAGTCGATGGCCACGACCAATTTCCCCGTCCGGATCAGCGGAGATTCGATCCGCACCGCTACAGCATCAAGCGTTGGATGCACGCTGGTCTCCACCTTCACCGGTTGCCCTGACACCTCAAAACGACTCGTCATCAATCCTGTCCAGAGATCCAAATGGCGCTTGGGATTTTCAATTTTCTCCTCCACCAGAGGGCTGCCATCCTCATGCAGAAAGCGCAACCGGAACAGGTTCATGCGGTGCGGGTTAAACCTCAACCATTTCGAGAGTTCGGGGGTCTCTCCAAACGTCTTTACAAGCTCTAGGTTTTTCCCTGTTGCTATGGTTCCGGTGACCGGAATTTGATCCGGTGTAATGTTGGGTGGCAGGGGATCGCTATGCCAACCCCAATGCGACATGGCATTGCCTCGAAAAGTCTGCAATCCCGTGCAGTCCGCGCCAAATGCAAATTCACCATTGCCCACCGGGATGATTCCTTTGGATGTATCCCACTCAAGATTATGTCGCCTGACAAGTGCTTGCCGGTCGATCCTGTCGGCGCCGGACGCAATCCCGAGCAACAATACATATCCTATCACAAACCTTGATACTGACTTTATCATTGTCATCATCATTATGTCATTCTCTCTATTCTTATGATTGTTCCAGCCCCATGGTCATGGCGCTGTCTTCAACCCTTCCCATTTCACCACCCATGATCCATCGCCTGGGAGGCCCGGAGCATGACGTTCCGGTGCCCCGTCCCAGCCTGCAGTCATCATCGCCACCGTCCAGAGCATGGCACCATTGCCAGGCAGATACCAACCGCCGCAGAAACCATTTTCGGGACTCACGTCAGCCTACAGCCTAAACCGTTATAGCCTATCTGGCAGTTACATTCTTACTTCACAGCTGTCCCATAGAAAGAATTGATCCCAGCGAATCGGTGTCGGGGTCGCTTGGTTTTGTTCTTTCTATGGGACAGCTGTGTTTTTAATTCACAGTCATCCCACAGGCGTCAGCGCCTGTGCTGAGAAGCTCAGCCTTCTGAGCTGGCGATTTGAAAATCGATTTTCCGAAATGCCTGATGTCGTTGTCAGTCCCGCCGAAGCGGGACGGTTGTCGTTGTCGTGATCGTAATCGTTGCGATTGTGCGGGACGGCGTGGGA
>CAIZMS010000365.1 GCA_903934155.1 uncultured bacterium
GGGCAGTTCAAAACCAGCCACTGTTTGCGTGAATAGATAGCATTACTTTCCTTTGGAGCAAGCGCGATCTTTGAGTCGGTAGCTTTTGCCGGTGATATTGATGATTTCGGCGTGGTGGAGGAACCGATCGAGGATGGCGGTGGCGGAGGGCACATCGCCGATGAGTTTTCCCCATTCCTCGATGGGCCGGTTGGAGGTCATCATGGTGGAGCGTTTCTCGTAGCGGCGCATGATGATCTCGAAGAGATATTCCCCTGACTTTCGCGGCAGTTCCTTGAGGCCCATGTCGTCCACGATCAAGAGATCTGGCTTCAGGAAGCGGGACAGCGCCCGGTTATTTCCCGCCAGCGCGTCGTCCTCCATAAGATCCCTGACCAGGTCGAAGATCGACCGGTAGAGGACGGTGAAGCCCATGCGGATGACATGGTGGCCGATCGCCTGGACCAGATGGGATTTTCCGACACCGGGTGGTCCGATGAGTAGAACATCACGGGATTCCCGGATGAACTGGCCGGAGGCCAGATCGTAGATTTGCTTCCGTTTAATCGCCGTGTTGAAGGCAAAGTCGAAGTCATCGAGGGTTTTGGTATCACGGAAGTCCGCCGACTTGTTGCGCCTTTCCATCATGCGTTGGTTGCGGATGTTCAGTTCATCCTGAAGGATCAACTCCAGGAATTCAGCATGGCTCAACCGGTTGGAAGACGCCTCCTGAAGGCGCAGTTCCAGCGTTTGAGCCAGGCCGGAAAGCCGTAACTGGCGTAGGGGGTTCAGCAACGTTTGATTCATGAGTACATGACCTCTCTTGGTTTCCACGGGTTATCTGGAACAATCGCCTCCAGGATGGCGCCGTATTCCGCCATATCGCGGATCAACGGATGTTTTTCCATAAAAGTAAACTGGTCCTGTTGTTCCGGCTGCTCCAGAAGCCGGCGCAGATCCTTCAGATGAAACAGACCTATCGACAGCGCCTGGGAACAGACCGTCTCGATGCGGCTGGGGCGGTGATCCCGCGTCATGGCCACCAGGCCTTGCAGCACACGAATGCCCAGCGGGCCGCGTTCGGCCAGGATGCGATCCGCCCATTCCCCGGTCTTAGGTCCTATTTTCAAAGCCATCTTCAGATAGTGGGCTCCGGTATGCTCCACGCTGTAGGTCCGACTGCCGGGCCGGGTGCTGAACCGGCCGGGCTGCATCCGGGCATGGGTGATGATCTCATCAGAGTTCAGGGTCGAGATCCGAACCAGTCGTTCATCCCAGCGCACCCACACGGTTCTGCCGATGTATTCTTCCGGAACCTCGTAGTAGGCCTTCTGCACTTCCACGAAACTGTCCCGATGAACGGCCCGGCGGCCTTCTTGAAAGCAGGGGAACGGCATTATCGGAAGCGGCGCCAGGGCCGGGCGTTCATGCTCTTCAAAACACCGCCCCACATGCTGGCGGGTCGTGCCGTGGATCCGCTGATCCGCCACATTCGCTTCCCAGCCCAGCAGGAACTGGTTCTCTTCCGCCAGACTGCCGAAGACTCGGCCTTTCAGGGCGTTGCTTTTCACATACCCCACGCCCCGTTCCACTTTCCCCTTGTGCTCCGGCGTACGGGGCCGCGTGGGCAGAACCGCCACGCCATAGTGGCGGCAGAACTCCGCCATTTTGGGCGTCAGTTCCGGTTCGTACCAATCCGCGCTCTGGACCGCCGCACGCAGGTTGTCAGGCACCAGTGTCTTGGGCACGCCACCAAAATATCGGAAGGCGTTCTCCAAACACCGGATGAAGCACTCGGTCGTTTGCTGCCGGACCGCTTCGCTATAGGCCTTGCGCGAATGCGAAAGCACGATCCGGAACACCCATGTCCGCCGCTTGTGGCCGTTCTCCAGAACCGGCGCCCCGAGCCCAAAATCAACCTGCGCCTCTTCCCCGGGCTCGCATTCCATGCGATACACTCGCTCCGCTTGGCCCGCCGTCAGGCGTCGGACATACCGCTTCACCGAGTCGTAGCCGCCCGTAAACCCATGATCTGTCCGTAAGTCCTGAAACAGACGCTGGGCGCTCAGCCCGGTCTCGATACCCCCGAGAATGACGGAATGATAAGGCAGACAGTCGCTTTTTCGACCGTATTTCCCGGCGGGCGGAATGGCTGGGTTTGCCAAAATGCCGGCGGGCGGAATGGCCGGGTTTGAAGTATCTGTCGCCTCGATCCCGGTGGGCGGAATGGCCGGGTTTGAGCTGCCAGGCCGTTCCAACCGTATGTGCCGCCCAACCGTTTCCCGGTCAACTCCAAGCGCCTTCGCTATCCGTCGCTGCGACCAACCCTTGTCGTATAATGTTACTATCGAGTCTTTTACAGCCATTTTGATCTGATTCGCCATTCCTTGATACTCCTTCCAGTTCGGAGTATCTTATCTGGCAAACCACTCCATCAAAGTGGCTGGTTTTCATTCGCCCATTAGTGGCTGGTTTTGAGTGCCCGCTGACAAACTTTGGCAACGCTTCTGCGGAATGCTCCTGCGAGTCAAGGTGAAATGCCACGTTGTACAGCGATTGGGCTACGCTAGGATGGTCCCCCCTGTATATCCTCTGAAACATCTCCTGCGCCGCCTCAAGCTTTGGCA
>CAIZMS010000366.1 GCA_903934155.1 uncultured bacterium
CGCGAAACATTTTCTTCCTTCGCGTCCTTCGCGAGCTTCTGTTCAAACGTCCCCTTCGGATCAGTGCGGATCAGTGTGAAGTTTGAAATGAACATTCCTCTTAAACTTAGTATTGGCCCGATTGCGCTCAAAACGCCGATTCTGTTCGCGCCTCTGGCGGGCTACTCGGATCTTGCCTTCCGGCTCGGCCTGCGTCGGCTCGGCGGGATCGGACTCGCCTATACCGAAATGCTAAGCCCCTCCAGCCTGCTGATGAACAAGGCCAAACGGCTCCATTCCCTGTTGGCCACATCGGAAGAGGACAATCCGCTGGGCTACCAGATCTACGGAACCAACGCCGAGACACTGGCCCGCGCCGCCATCCTGCTTGAGAGCCGGGGGGCGAAACTGGTGGATATCAATATGGGCTGTCCCCAGCGGAAAATTTCAGGCCATGGCGCCGGGGCGGGCCTGTTGCGTAATCCTGCGGAGGCGGTCCGGATTGCGGAGACGGTCGTGAAGTCCGTCGCCATTCCCGTGACCGTCAAGCTCCGGCTCGGCTGGGATCTCCAGAACCGGGTCGCCCACACCATGGTGCCCGCCCTGGAAGACGCAGGGGTGGCGGCCCTGACCATTCACGGGCGCACCCGGTGCCAGGGGTATACCGGCAAGGCTGACCTTGAGGAAATCCGCAAGGTGGTTCAATCCGCCCGCCGGATACCCGTGATTGGCAACGGCGACATCACCTCACCCGCCGCCGCGCGCACCATGTTCACCGAGACCGGCTGTGCCGCCATCATGATCGGGCGGGGTCCCCTGAAGAACCCCTGGCTGGCGAGGGACATCTGGAACGATCTGCAGGGGCATCCGGCGGCACCCCCGCCCACCCGTGAGGAATGGGTTCAGTTTGCGCTGGAGCATTTTGACCGGATGGTGGAACTGTACAACCCGAAAGGCGCGGCGCTGCTGTTCCGAAAATGGATCCCGCAGTATTTGCGCCGCCTTCTGGCAGGCCGCCAACACCTGGTGACCATGATGATGATCCAGGATGCCGCCCTGATGCGGGAAGCCATTCAGGAACTCTTTGAGATCCGCCCCCTCGAGGCACCCCCCCGACTGGAAGCTGAACCTGAACCCGACGACGACATCCTGCCCCAGGGCGAAGAAGTTTGAACAGAAGTGTAGGGAAGCTCGCAAAGATCGGCCATCAGCCTGCGTCCTTCTGGGCGCTAGTGAATCCTAATCATGGCGCCCAGGGCCGACCCCTGTTCAAGAACCGTCAGCATACCGCTGCCGCTGAAATAGGAGTTATTCTGGTGGGCCGCCGAACTCGAAGTCGAACCCCAGGATCCCTGGGCCATAAGAACTCCATCGACACGGAAGAATCGCGCCGTCACAGCAGTGCCCAAATTCAGTTGGGCTCCGGTTATGAGGCTCAGCGTATTAGCGGCGCTATTCCCCAGATTCCCGGTGGCGGCCACCGCCAGTACGCCATTGGAAACAATCGTCGCTCCGTTGTAGGTGTTGGCGCCCGCAAGAGTCAGCGTCCCGGCACCCAGCTTGATCAGGGAGGCATTCGTCGAGCCAGCGGCATTCACCAGCGGCTGGGCAATGGTGATGTTGTACCCGATCGTGTCAATGATAGCGCCCCCATTGGTCACGCTCGCCGTGGTATAGGCGCTGTTGGGCCAGAAGAATGAGTTGCTGGCGGTTGGCTTGAGCGTGCCGCCGTTGAAGAGGAAGGTGCCGAGGCAACTGGATGCATAGGTGCCACTCGACTGGTTCGTGATCGAATTAACATTGAGTGTGCCGCCATTCAGATTGTATTCGCCCAGGTGATTCATGTTGGTGGTAGTGTTGTTGGCGACAAGATTCAGACCACCTGCAACATTTACCGTGCCGCCGTTCTGAATGAACTTTCCGTTTTGGTAATAGCCATCAATCTTGCTGGCCGATGTCATATTCAAGCCGCCATTGGCATTTAAAACGGCGAAGCCGCTGATGGTAAACGTATTGAGCGGATTGTCGTCCTTGGACTGGCCACAAATTTCGATTGATCCGCTGATAGTCATCGCGCCTCCAATAAGATTTACCGTTCCGGGGTGGCCTGAACTGCTACTGGCGGCCGCGCTTAATCGAAGGCTGGCTCCTTGAATGGCGCCGTTGGTCTGATTCAAAATCCCGGGGCAACCGGCACCATTCCCGACGATGATGGCGCCAACCATACTGGCTGCGCTACTATAATAATTAAGAATGCCAAGACCAGTACTACCGCCGGAACCTCCGACAGTCAGGGCTGCGGTGTTGGAAATGACACCCGCACCCGCAATAGTGAGAACGCTTCCAACCTTATAAACAAGAGTTGCGCCAGTGTAGGTATTCGTGCCAGTGAGCGTATTTGTTCCGGAACTCGTAAAACTGCTGGAGCCAGCAATGACCCCACTGACGGTTTGGGTGAAAATAACTCCCGTACTGTTCGTAATGGCGGTATTACTCAATGAACCGGACAATACCAGCGTGCCAGCGGAGACGGCTGTCACCCCCGAATAGGTGTTCGAATTGGCGATCGTCAGCGTGCCCCTCCCATTTTTAAACAATCCGGCGATCCCCGCGATACCGCCGGCTCCGGACAGGGTATAGTTCGTGCCAGAGGCATTGTTGAAGGTCACAGCGCCCGGCCGAACCGTGGCCGCAAGCGTGACGCTCTGGCTCCCGGAATTGGTAAAGGCCACCACATCGCCATCGTAATATTTATCCGCACCGCTGTTCCAGTTGGTGGAGTTGCCGATGTCCCACGCGGCGGAAGCGCCCGACCAGAGCAGCGCTTTCGCGCCAACATCAAGATTGACTTGATTCACCGTTGCCGTGGAAAAGGCGAAAGCACGATAATTGACGGCATCACCCAATGCCAGATTGTTCGTCCCGCCTGTCAACGCTCCATAATAGTTCAGCACACGAATCACCATCCCGGTTGTAGCAGGCAATGCGTCGAGATACACAGTGGTGGTGCCACTCAGGTTTAGATTTCCTGTCGAAGTAGTATTGGTGACACAGGTCAGGGCATTGGATGTGCTACCATCAATAAAGAAATTAGCATTACTCAAAACCAGACTTGCAACAGCACCTTCACCTCCCAAGGTGGCGCCGCTTGCCACACTCATGGCGGCATTCGTAGCCGTCCCGACCATATTCAACCTGCCGTTGTTGACCGCTATCGGCCCGCTGTTGGTGCTTGCCACATTCAGAACTAGTGTTCCTGCCCCTTCCTTAGTGATGCCAACAGCTCCGCCGACCATTAGCTTGGCCCCACTCAAGGTCAAGACTCGGGCGCTGACGGTGATCGTCGAATTGCTGGAAAGCAAAAAACTGGGCTCACTGGAAACAGCCGAATTCAAAGTGAGGTCACCGCCTGAGCCAAGAAATGCGAAATCGCCTCCAATAGTGATGAAGTTATCGCTCGAGGTAGTATAGGTGACGCCATTAGGGTTCTCAGTATCCAGTGTTGATCCATTCCCGATGTAGACCCTGTAGCTACCACCGGGAATACTTGCGTTCATCGTAAGCTTCCCGGCATCCAAATATAAACCTGCTTTCCCGCCAGACCCGTATGTAATTCCGGTCGACAAAATCAATGCCCCACTTCCGTTTTTGCGAAAAGCATCGCTGCCATTGAGCCTGATTGTATCTATCGTTAAGACACTCGAGCCATTAACCGTGTTGGTATTATTCCCGACATTGGCCACAAAAATATTAAGCTTCTGGTTCGTACTCGCGTCGACCACCGTGATATTGCCGGTATTGGTAATGGTATTACCGTTAATCGTCCAAGGAAGTGCACCGGCACTAAATGTAATCCCAGCGACCGTATACCCCGTGAAGTCATTATTTAATGTGGTTCCCTGCGTTCCATTGGTGCTGCCAAAGGTCCAGGCGTTACCCGTCACAGGAAGGGTGTCCCAGTTTCCACTGGAGTTGATGTTTGTGCTGTATGCGGAGCCGATCCATGTCCGATTGGTGACGGCCGCCTGGGCCCCTTGGGACACCATGATGATCATCATTCCCATCGCCACGCTGCGCCCGAAAAAGTTATAATGATTCATGATCCATTCCCCCACTTGAATTACCCTCGAACCCGTCTCCTACAAAAACAGGAGATCTCTACGAGAACAACGAACGCTTGGCCTCATGTAGGAATAATAGCAGAAATCACAAAACAGTCCTAGTGCCAATACGTGCATTCTGGGAGACAATTCGTGCACACTTATTTTTCAAGGAGGCCTGAATTTATTCATTTCCCCATTAGTGGTGTAACTTTCCTGAGACCCCTATTTTGCCGAGCCTGCGGCAAACTCGATATAATTACACAACAGCTTGAAGGCCACATCGGAGGAACCGGACTCGCCACCCAAATTGGAGAGGATCGGCAAGGTCGAAAAAATGATCTTTCCTTTGCCGCAGGGCACGATCCCCACCGCCGTCCCCAATTCACAGCCGGGACTGTTATACGCACCCGCCACCAGTTCCTCGCCTTCCAATTTCAACGCATTGCGTCCAACGCCCCGCAGAACCGCCTGATAAGGCCAGTTCATCCCCTGGTTCACTGGCAAATCCTTGAACAAGGGATGCGCCCTCACAAAATACTGGCCGCCAACCCAGTTCATTCCCACCGGGAACACACCCTTGTATTCCACAATCCCCTCTTTCCCGGCCGCTTCCGCCCACTGCTCAGCGGATTCCATCACAATCAGCGTCGTCCCATCCTGCCGGACCCGCTGGAACAGACGGGCCGTATCGATCGTCTTTTTCGGCGTGGACCAGCACACCTTTACCTTGCCCAGCCCTTGCCCCTTGGAGAACTCGACACGAATCGGAAGAGGCTTTCCGGCCTCCGCACGCACCGAACACTCGGCCGAACTCTTCGTCCCACGCCCTTTCGCAACCTGCTTGTTATCGCCAACCAGCAGGTTGCCTTTACCCCCTTCGCACTGGAGTTGCACGAGATAGTCCCCTGTCACGGGCGGCATGAGCTGTCCTTCAAAGGTCACGGTGTAGCCGTCAATCCTGGACACAGCGGCATCCGGCGTCGCACCGGCCGACCACTCGAAGTCGATCTGCTTGTCGACCCGGCGGTGCATCGGCTTTTTGAAATTCCGATCGCTGTAAAATATCGTGCTGATTCCTGTAGCGGAAAAACCCTCAGTCGGCACAACCTGCAAGGATTGCAGCGGGCGGGCGACGATCATCCAGTCAAGAGACCCTTGCACTTCATCCAGAGCCGTCACTTCAACGCCTTTATTCTGCTTCAGGAAATCCCTGATCCGGCTCCCGCTTTCCCAGACGGCCCCTTTACCTGTCAGTTTCGCGCCTTTCCAATCCACCGACAGGATCTCGTCCCTACCCCGCGCCAGCACGGCGCCAACGGCGTCCGACAATTCAGCTTGAATCCGGATCATCCCCGTCGCCGAGACAATCGGGATATTTACTCCCTCAAGAAGCAACTGGCCATACACATCGCCACCCTGCAGCATGACCGGCGCCTGATGCTTGAAAAGTTCACTCCCATCGGGTGCCAGCACCCGGACCTTCAGCGTGTAGGCGCCTTTCAAGTTTTTCTCATTGATCGCGTAAAAGTCCGTCACCACTTCGCCGGGGATCTGCACCGTCTGGCGACGCACCTTCACCGCCACATACAGCGGTTGATTATAGTAGGCCAGCACCGAGGCATCGGCCTTCGGATTGCGAAAACCATCCACAATTCCCGAGTGATTTTCGAAGGGTTCAGCTTCCCAACCATTCACGGCATACCCATCATTCGCGTCGCAAATGCGGGTGTCCTCAATTTTTCGCCCCTGGTGTTCCAGGCTGATCACCCCCATGGCACAGGTCAGGGCATCCACCGTCGGGAAATAGGGTGCGAGCTTCTTGCGCTGGATGAACTCGTCGAAACGCCGATACCAGTCCAGGTAAATCTGGCCATCCCAACCGGGAACCTTCATTGCCTCGACATCGGCCTTGATCTTTTCCAGCCGGGGTGGAGTCGACACCGCCCCTTCCTCGCCCCAGAAAACAATTTCACGGGTATTCTCCGACAACCCGTAGTGCCGGTCAGGTCCCTGGTAATAGTCCTGCAGCCAAACCACAGGACCCGGGGCGCGGTGACTGTCCCACCAGCCGCTGAGATAAACCTGATTGTCCATCGGCCGCATATGGGTCTTGGCCCGGGCTTCCCTTTCGGCCCAGGCGGAGGTATAGAGCATCGTGCGGCTGGGATCGAGGGCATGGGCGGCACGCATATCGTTCGTGTGGATGGCGTAAATGGAATCATCCTTGTCGGCACCGAACGCAATCCACTGCTCGTTGATCATATTGTAGATGACCAGGCTGGGGTGATTGCGATCACGCTTCACCATGCGAAACAGTTTCTCACGGGCCATCCCCTGCCCCAGCGGTAGCTTGCCTCCGGAAACATAGCCGCCCGGTTCCTCGAAATAGAGCAACCCGAGCTCGTCGGCCTTGTCCATAACCACGGGAGTTCCGATACAACGATGGAAGTTAAGCATGTTCAGGCCCAGATCCTTGGCCAGGCGAATCTGCTTCTCCGCCAGCTCCGGTGTGGGTGTGGCGCCGTTGGCCGGCCAGAACCCCCAGCTGATGGCCGTACGCAACACGATCCGTTTGCCATTCAGCCGCAACACGGCATTGCTCCCGATCCCGTCCATGGAAAACCACCGGAAGCCGAAAGGCTGCGAATAGGCATCGGTGATCTGCTGGTTATTCGCGAGGGAGATGGAGCAGACATAAAGATTCGGATGTTCCAGGTCCCAGAGTTTCGCGTCCGCCACGGAAACCTTAACCGTCGTGCAGGTTTCCCCCGGCATGAAGACCACATCCTTGATCGTCTGCCTAAAACACTCCGCCTCCGGGTTGGCCTTCTCCCCCACCCGTACCAGAACATCCCGCTTCGCCGGCCCGGTCATGCGGTTGCGCACCGTTATCTGGACATTCACGTCCCGCATCGCCGGGGTATTCTGGACATACAGGTCATCGACATAAAGGGGCGCCACCGCCACCAGTTTCACATGGCCGGTCAGGCCCCCGAAGGAATGCTGATGAGGAATCAGGTTCTCACCCCACGAAATCTGCCGGAAATCTACCCATGTCCAGTTGCCCCCGGGATTGGTCACCCGTACCGCCAACTGGCACTCCTCGCCCGGCTTCACCGCATCCGTGATATCCACTTCGAAGGGCGTGTGGCCGATCAGGTCATAACCCACCAGCTTCCGATTGACATAGACTTCCGCCCGCATCGAAACGGCCTCGAATTGCAGGAGCAAACGTCCGCCCGCAGGCATCTGGGGCACTCGCAGGGCCCGGAACCACCAGCTCACCCCCTGGAATGGGGTGTAAAGAATCTTGGGATTCATCTCCCCGGGATTCGGGTTGGTGAACAGGTATTCTTCCACCGTGCCGGGAACCGAGGCCGCCGTGCCAAGATCGGCCTTCAGGGCTTCCCATCCCCCTGTTGGCGGATTCACGGGCAATGTCTTGAGATTGACGGCATCGGGCAGGAACAAAGCGTCGTTCTGCCAATCCGCCTTGGCATCCTGCCAGACCCGCCAGCCGGGCCCGCTCAAGTCCAACTGGGATCGCCCCTGGACTTCGCCCGAAACCCCCGCCAGCGGCATCAGCCCGATCGCCACAGCGACCATTCCAATCACCTTCAGGAAATGACAATGCTTCATATGATGATCCCTCTTTTCAATAATTTGATTGAACCGTCGTGAGTATATTAACCGTCTCACCACTATCTTTAACATGATCTGGGTAGGGAGGCCTCTCCGAGGCCTCCGCGGACGGCTCGGAGAGCCGTCCCCACCCTTGGTTCATGTCCAGTCAACTATAAGGCCATTAATAACGCTCCGCACCCTGTTTTATTGCATCATTTCTTCAGAACGGCAGCGGCATAGTCGATGTAGTTGCACAGGATCTTTTTGACCGTATTGGCCGACTTGCTGTCGCTGACGAGGGACGGGTAGAGATTCAAGCAGGAGAGCACGATCTTGCCTTTCCCATGACTCAACACAGAAACCGTGCTGGCCACCTTGAACTTGTGTCCATCCGTGCAGAGCGCGGCAACCTCCTCGCCTTCCAGCAACAAGCCATAGCGCTTGCTTTCAAAGTCCTTGTTGTACAATCCATCCGAGTTAAGCTTCACATCGTAGCGCGCGACATCCTGGTACTCCCAGTTCATGCCGGTATTCTGCGGGAGCTCCTTGAACAGGGGATGCTGGACGGCAAAGATGCCCCCGGCTTTCCACCACACATCGACATCCATGACGCCGCTGTACTTGACCAACCCGCGCTTACCCAGCTCCTGGGCAAACACCTCGGTGCTGTTCCCGGACACAATCAGCGTAGTGCCCTCTTTGGCGACGCGGTCCAGGATTTTGTCGCACTGGCTCCCGGAGAGCTGTCGTTGCCACCGCAGTTCAAGGGCGTCGCGTCCCGCATCCCGCGCATACTCAACCTTGATTGAATAGGCTTTCCCCGCCTCCAGGCTGAACAGCTTGCTGTTCGCGAATCGAGCCTTGCGATTGGCACCGAACGCCATATTCATCACCTGGGTTCCGTCCAGCCAGATATTCACACGTCCCCCCGTGAAATCGCCACACAGGATATAGGATCCACTCTCCTGCGAGGTGAAGGTTCCCGTCCAGATCATCGTGCTTTCGGCCTCCAGTCCGGCAGGCGCCTCGCACTTCCTGATTTCAGGCTCGATCCGCGTGCTGACCAAGGTCTTGGCATCGGCCTGTCCGTTAAAATACTCCGCCTTCAACCCCGGCTTTCCGTCCGGAGTCTTGAAGGCCATGACCGGAATCGGGCCCTCGCTGTTGTCCAGAATGATGTAGTCCAGTTTATCCAAGGCGTCCCGATAGGCGGGCAGGGAGATATTGAGCCCGCCCGACAGGAAATCACGGATAGTATTTGCCGGCTCCATCACCGCTCCCTTGGCGGAAAGTTTTTCAGACTTCCAGTCGACGGTGAAGAGTTTCTCTTCACCATCGGCCTGTTTCGCCCCGCTCTTGTCCATCAACCGCGCATTCAGGCTGTAATAGCCAGCCCCGCCGGTGAGCGCGAAGCCGACCTTTTCCCGCGCCAGGGTTGCGAGTCGCTCCCGGCTGACCGAAACCGGCCAATGATTTTTCTGAATCACTTTTCCCGCCGGATCAACCAGATCCACTTCCAGAGTGTAAGTTCCGTCCAGCGTTTCCTTCCCGTTGACAATGAAGAAGTCCGCATCGATTGTGTCGGAAACATGAGCCACTTTGTTGCGGGCCTTGATGGCGACATAGACCGGACGGGTGTAGCGCCGGATGATATCCGGATCGCCCTTGTAGTTTCGGAAGGAATCCACAATTCCGGAATGATTTTCCAGCTTTTCGCACTCCCACCCGTTGATGACATATCCGTCCACAAAGTCATTGATCTTGGCATTTTCGATCATGCGGCCGTGATAGTAATACTGGGTGTTCCCCAGGCCGACTGTGACCGCATCCACCGTCAGGGTCTTGAGTCCCTTTTGTTTCAGGTAGGAGTCGAATGCCGTGAACCACTGAACATAGTCCGCGCCATCCCATCCATTGCGGTGTCCGGCGGCCTTGTAATACTCGTTTATCAATTGCAGGCGGGGCGGGGCCCCGACCGCGCCTTCTTCCCCGAGGCACATGATCTCCTTACGCATGGATTCAGGAAAGCTGTAGGAGTAGTTAGTCGGATTGCAGTACAGGCTGTCGGCGCTCACCCCGAGGCTGCAGGCGTGATGAAAATCCCACCAGCCGTTGGTATACTGCCGGGTATCGTACGGAATCATGTGCAGTTTGCAGGGGGGATTCTTGGGATTAATTCCCGAGGTGAAGGTGACTATCCGGCTCGGGTCAATCGCGTGCGCCTCCTGCATATCCTGGATTTGATGCGCCTTCGGATTATGCCCGTTTTCGTTAATCATATTGTAAATCACCAGGGACGGATGGTTCCGGAACTCCTTGATCATGCGGAACCACTTCAGGCGGGCCATCTTATAACTGAAGGCATCACCCTTGGCGCAGTTGTATCCCCCGGGCTCCGCGTAATAGAGCAGCCCGAGCTCGTCCGCCTTGTCGAGAACAATGGACTGCCCTTTGCTGCGATGGAAGGTCAGCATGTTCAGGTTGAGCCCCTTGGCCTGCCGGACTTGTTTTTCGGCCAGTTCTGCGGAAGGAGTGGCCCCATTCACCGGCCAGAAGCCCCAACTGATGGAGGAAAGCAGGAATTCGCGTTTCCCGTTGAGCAAAAAGTGGTCGTCCTCCCCACGTTGGGCAATGCCGAGCCAGCGGAAACCGAAACGCGCCGCCTCCTGGTCAACGGACGCGTCCGCCTCGATCTTCACTTTGCAGACATAGAGATTCGGGGTGTCGTAATGCCACAACTTGGCCGACGGAAGACTGACGCGATGTTCAATTTGCGTAGCGCCTTGTGGCAGGGCAATGTTCTCGTAGCGCTGACTAAAAGCCACTGTCTCGGGAGTTTTGGCGGAAACAATGTCGATTTGCAACGCACCCGTGCCCGCGCTACCCCGGCTGTTCTGCACCGTGGCCTGCACATCCACCGCCGTCATTTCCGGCAGATTTCTGATGAAGACATTGTCGATATAGACGGGATCCACAATCCGAATGTCCACATTTCCCGCAATGCCGCCGAAGCCGTGGCTGATCGGGATCTTGTACTTGCCCCAGGCGAACACCTGGGCGTCGGGCCAGAGAAAGTTTCCGCCCGCATCGGTAATGCGAACCGCCAGCGTATTCTTCCCGCCGGGGTTGACCGCATCGGTAATATCAATTTCAAACACCGAGTTGCCGATCAGATCATAGCCCACGAGTTTCTCGTTGACGAAAACCTCGGAGCGGAGCCGGTTGTTCTCGAATTTCAGAAGAATCCGTTTGCCTTTGGCGCTGACCGGCACCTCCATTGTCCGCCACCACCAGCTCACGCCAAGGGCGTCACCGAGGCTCGAGCATTCCTCGGTTTTGTGGCTACCCTGGATTTCGTCCCAGAAATACTCCTCCACCGTTCCCGGCACCGATGCCGCAATCGCGTCCTTGCCGGAATACAGGGAAGGCCAACCGCAGGTCGGCGGATTGACTGGCAGTTTACCGAGATCAACCGGCGGCAGGAAAAGTTCATCATTCGTCCACTGCGCCTTCACATCCCGCCAGACCTGCCAACCCGACCCGCTCAAGTTCATCTGGGATCGTCCCTGGACTTCACCGGAAAACCCTGCCCCCGAAATCAACCCCATCGCCACAGCGGCCATTCCAATCACCTTCAAGAACTTATGTTTTTTCATGCTATGATCCCGCTTTTCTTCAATTGAGCTGTCCTGATCATAACGAACAGTACCCCGTTATTATTGCATCCATTATCCATGACTCACACAGTTCAGGCTCCCCTTCCCGATTGGCAGCCGCCGGGGAAAGCGGATAAGGGTGTTTTGAGGCCGGAGCGTGACCGCATAAACGGAAAAAGGCGCGAAGAAGTGATTCTTCGCGCCTTCTCTTAAGACCGGGGACTAACCCGAGTTCGCCAGTTGGGCTCAACCTGAAGGAATATTTGCCCGTTTTGAGCACTGGCTGGACACCGAAACCTTAAAATCATTGGGGTTCAAGGGTGTCGTTTTTCTTTTTTTCTCCAAAAGGCAAATGTAGTCAAGACCACCCCATTGAAAACGATACTGGGGCGTATTAAAATCAGGGCATGTTTTTACAACGGATCCCACGGAAGAAAGGCGACGAGGTCTACGACTACTGGGCTTTGACAAAGACCGTCCGAACCGCGAACGGCCCACGGCATCAGATCGTGTCGTATCTGGGGAAGCTCGATGACGGGGATCAGGAATATTATCACTCGTGGGATGATATCGCCGCATTGCTGGACGGGCGAAGGGGCGCTGTGCAGGGTGACTTGTTCGAGAGGCCGAAGCCTATTTCCGAATGGCGGGAGATCAATGTCAGCGGGATAGAGGTAAAAAGGGTCAGAGAGTTCGGCCAGGTCTGGGTGGCGCTTGCCGTCTGGCGGAGGCTTGGGCTGGACAAGCTATTCGCAGGGCTGATGCCGGAAGGCCGTGAGGATATTCGATGGGACCTGATCGCCTGCGTTCTGACGTCCGCGAAGTTCTGCGAGCAGGACACGGAGAATGCGATTGCGGGCGAATGGCTGCCCCAAACGACGTTGTGCGATGTGCTGGGGCTTGACGAGGAAAAGGTGAACCTGACGAGGATGTACAGGGGCCTTGATGAGATACTCGCCCACAAGGACGCGGTCTGTGCCCACCTTCAGTCGCGCTGGGGTGAATGGTTTGGGACCAAGCTCGACTTCATGTTGTACGACGTGACGAGTTCCTACTTCGAGGGGGCGTGCGAGTCCAATCCTCTGGCCCAGCGGGGCTATTCTCGCGACAACCGACCCGACTGCAAGCAGGTGTGCATCGGCCTGGTCGTGACGCCCGACGGCATGCCGGTCGGCTACGAGGTTTTCGCGGGGAACCGTGCGGACACGACGACGATGCAGGATATTGTGAGTCTCATGGAGGAGAAATACGGGCACGCCAACCGCGTCTGGGTGACGGATCGGGGGATGTCCAGCGAAGAGAACATCGCGTTCCTCGAAGGGCGGGGATCCTTCTATTTGATGGGTGCCTCCCGTAGCCTGCTGAAGCAATACGAATCCGAGTTCCATAACAGTGATGGATGGCGGTCCATCCGCGAGGGTCTGAGCGTCAAACTTGTCAAGGGGGCCGGTAACGAGAAATATGTCCTGTGTAAGAGCGCCGACCGGGCCAAGAAGGAGCAGTCGATGCTTCAGCGGCAGCTTGAAAAGTTCAGGGGCGGCATTGAAAAGAAAAGCAGCCAGTTGGCTGGGAGCCCGTCCAAAAAGACGCAGTCAGTCCAGCAGGGCGTCGGAAGGCTGCGCGAGCGGTATCCTTCAGCGTCCAAACATTTTGAATGTGAGGTGCTGTTCAACGAAAAGAGCGAGGCGTGCGGCATCGCACTGAACGAGAAGCCCGGGCAACTCGAATGGGCAAAGAAAACCCACGGCGCATACATCCTGCGCACCAACACAGACTGCGAAAATCCAGCCGAGCTCTGGCGATGGTACATCCAGCTCACGGAGGCCGAATCCGCATTCCGCGACCTCAAGGGCGACCTTGCCCTGCGCCCGATCTATCACCATCTGCAGCGCCGGGTCGAGGCACACGTCCTCGTATGCTTCCTATCCCTGTGTCTTTGGCGGACGCTGGAGCACTGGATGGGCGTCAGCGGCCTGGGAGGTGAGGCCAGACAGTTCCTGCTCGAAATGAAGCAGATCCATTCCATGGACGTCCACCTGCCGACCAGGCAAGGACAGACGATCAGGCTCCGCATTGTATCAAAACCAGAGAAGGAGCTGGCCGCACTCCTGACACGAATGAAATTGCGACTTCCGAATGTGCCACTGAAACTGGAAATGTAGTCAAGACTTTTGAGGTCGTTTTGTTGATTTCCAACGACTTACGACCTCAATAACCGCCCAACTGGCGAACTCGGGCTAAACTCAGCAGGACATTCCCCGGTTTTTAACGGGGGATTTTCATAAGTCTTTGAAAATGAACGATACTTGGCCGTGAACAAGTGAAAAAGGCCTCGCCGTGCCATCATGCCGAAGGCATCATGGAGGTTACC
>CAIZMS010000367.1 GCA_903934155.1 uncultured bacterium
AAGCCGGTGCCGGTATTCCCAACTGCCGGCACTGTTCCCGGACGGCAATGGGGGAGAGCGCCGTTTTGCCCTCCTCTACCCAGGGGATTTTCTGTTCCGCCTCCCAATTCAACCGCTTGAGGCTATCAACCGACCGGTCAACCATCTCCCAATCCACATGCACGCCTCGATTGGCTGCCTGAAATGTCATCAGCGCAAGGTTCCGCTCTCTGATCGGCCACTTGCTGCTCTCCTGTTTCCATATATCAAAACTGGCCTTAGCATCCGCCAGGCCTGCCTTGCGTACAACTTCAAGGTCATAGGCCATTAATTCATGGGCGTGCTTGCCCTTCATCATCATCCGGTACTCTTTGGAAAGGTCCGCCCCAAGTAAGGCTTTGGCCGCGCCCGCGAGATTACGCGGCGCTTGCAGATACACGGACAGGTTTGCCGTGCAGTACCAATGCGGGAAGTCTGGTGCGCTTACGCCGACCTTCTCCGCCACCTTTGCCCAAACAACAGAATCAAACGTCATGTTGTGGGCCACCCAGACACACCCCTCAATCCGTTCCCATGGTGCATCCTTCGGTTCGCCGACCCACTCAATGGCCTGCCCATCCCGATCCACGCCATAAATCGCGACCTGGTAGCACTCGAACCGGGGATCCTCGACGTAAGCCCAAGGCCCCGCATCTGTGACCCCATAGTCCTTCGCCCAATATGTTTCAAAATCAATCCCGACCGTCATAATGTCACCGCCTAATTCGGCCCGTGACGGCGTCGGCCGGTGTGCACCCCGGCTTCCGCCGTCACTGCCTACTGTCTGCTGATTTACCCTGCGTAAACTCCGCTAAGGAATTCCCGGAACGCTTCCGGGGTTTTCCCGTTGGCGCGGAAACACGGAACGAAGTAGATGCCCTTCGGCCCCTGCCGCTTTCCGGCAGTGACCTGCCAGAGACCGGTTCGATACCCATCCCGGAGGAAAGTCGCCCGTGCCGTCAGCACCGCACGCCCCGCGCTCGTAAACGCCGACTTGCTCAGCGTCCACACGGCGGTGGCATACGCCTTGCCGTTGAACTGGAAGGGGAAGAGCGAGGTGTCCGCCCCTTCGGGGGCCTCCACCACACACACCACATCCAGCCGCGGTGCCCACGGCGGCGCTTGCCGCTTGCCGTCTTCGCCATCCCGCCATTCGATCCAGCCGCCCTGGGATTTGACCTCCTCCAGGGTGTCCACCACCTGGCCCATTTCATCCGACCCGAACTCCGTGCTTTCCTGGTAGCGCTTCTGCGCATGCAGGATCACAAGGTTCAGCGGGGCCTGGCCTTCTTTCCAGAGAACCATCTCCTTCTGGAAGGCGATGACACCCGGCCCGAACTGGTCGCCCAAGTCCCCGACCTTCTGTGTCAGGTTGATCCGGGGGAGGATCAGATCATCTCCCCCAATCTCACCCTGGAGATCGTCATACTGCCCACGCACTGAAAGCCCCGTCTCCTTAGCAGGCTCCCGCACTGCAACCGCAGTTGCGGTAGACGCCGGCTTCCCGGCATCCGTTGTTTTCGATTCAATCTTTTCGTTAAACGATAACTTCATTGTCTCTTCTCCAATTCGCGTTTTCCGCGAGTTTCTGTTTCTTAACTGCCAACTGTTCACTGTTTACTGACCACTGACTCACCCGCGCACCCGCGCGAGGTAGTACACATCCCGTCCTGTTTCCAGGATTCCCATGTCCGTTAACCGCTCATACAATGCCTCCTTTCTTTTGGATTTCTCCCCGCGCTTCGCACGGGCTGCTACCGCTTCCTCCAACTTCGTCATGCTCACCGGCCCGCAGGCGGCCAGAAAATCCTCGATCGACAGCTCATCCTTCAGGGCGGCATAGGCCGCCAGCGTGTCCCGGATCTCCCGCTTGCCCGACTTGGTTTTCATTTCAAAACCAGGGATTGTTTGCCCGGCATCCATCACGAATTGAAGGTTGTGGCTCTTGACGCTCTCCACCCATTTCTCCAACACCAGCGCCAGTCGCCGCCCGATGGAATGTTCTTCGGGAGTTGTCCAGGTGGAGGGATGGAACTTCGGGGGTATGTCCAGTTGCGTGTCGGCGTAGTTTTGCGCCACGACCAGGGCCTTACTGTAGAGAGCCGGGCAGGTGCCGCGGTTCCCGCAGTACCGGCAGATTTCATCCGTCGGATTCAGGAGATCCTCGCGAGCCTCCTCGAATACCGCCGCACGCCGGGCCAGGATCGTCATGATCCGTGTCTCAAGCCGGGGAACATCCGCCTGAGTGAATTCACCCTTGCTGATGTCATTGCACCGGGGAGAGACGAAC
>CAIZMS010000368.1 GCA_903934155.1 uncultured bacterium
CGGCGGAGGCCTCGGAGAGGCCTCCCTACCCTGAAGAGCACGAAGACTTAGGCCATAGACAGTTCTCTCCTGCATTAGAATCTAGCGAAGGCTTCTTTTTTGGTTTGCCTAGGGGTTCGGTTTTGATATTAACCACCAGTCGGCAGCGTTTGGCTTGTTGACAATCTAACTCATCAGACGAGAAAAGGGACATATTATGAAATACGGGCGTTTTCTGAGGATTACAATGGTCGCCGGACTGGCGATGGGGCTTTTGACAAAGGCGGCTTCCGTGCAGGCGGAGGAAAAAGGGGACCGGCATCCGTTTAATATTTCCGTGTCACCCGGCTTTATGGACATGGAAGGGGATTTTCCCACCAAGGATGGATTCATCGGAACCGTCAAGTTGGGGTATGACCTGAATGACTGGTGGAGCTTGGAAGGCGGCGGGTTTCTCGCGCCCATCCTGAAGGCCCAGTACTACAATCACCAGAATCCGGACGGAAGCTGGGTTCGTATCAACCGCCTTCAGGATGAGGCGGGTGTCGACGAAACCACGGGCTACGGCCTAGTCGGGGATGTCTTGTTTCATCCGACTCCCTGGAAACGAGTGGATACCTATTTGGCCATTGGCGTTCAGGCCATCGGGTTTACGGATGACATGAAGAATCATGATCAGTTCGGGCTCGGCTTGCGTGGTGGCGCGGGCGTGATCTACAACATCAATGATTCCTGGGGCATTCGCGCGGACTATCGTGCGGCCTTCGGGGACGGTGGCAATAAAGGGACGGCTAACTCTACAACCGAAGTCGGAGTGCGATATGTCTTCGGTGCCAATGTGGCTCCTAATTTCGTGGTGTCCGGCGGCCCCAAGGATAGCGATGCCGACGGCTTGACCGATGAGGAAGAGGCGAAATTGGGAACGAATCCCTTAGATCCCGATACGGATCACGATCAACTCGGTGATTTTGACGAAGTGCGGAAGTATCATACGGATCCCCTCAATCCCGATACGGATTTCGACGGGCTCAAGGATGGCGCCGAGGTTTTCAATTACACGACGGATCCCCTGAATCGCGATACGGATGGTGGTGGTGTGGCGGATGGTCATGAAGTGATCGAGGACAGCACGGATCCCCGCGTAGGGCATGCTGCCGATGACCTTCAGTTGTTCGAGCTGAATATCCAGTTCGACTGGAACAAGGACGTCATCAAGGCGGAATACTTCAAGGATCTCGATATCATTGGGAAGGTTCTTTCCCGTGATCCCGGAGCCACGGCCCGCATTGAGGGGCATGCTGACAAGCGCAAACTATCGCGTGCGGATTATAACCTGAAGCTCTCCGAGCGCCGCGCCAAGGCGTGTTTGACCTATCTGGCGGCTAAGTGGAATGTCGCTCCTTCCCGAATGGTTGCCGTCGGATACGGGTTCAGCCGTCCGAAGGCCAAGAATGATTCCCTGAATGGGAATCCGGTTAACCGGCGCGTGGAGGTCTATATCCGCAAGTCCGGCCAGGCGGAACCCACAGCACCCCTGTCCCAGGTTGAAGTCAACAATGTCGGCGCGGTGATTCCGGTTGCAGCGCCCAAAGGGAAGTAAGATTTAGAGAATGCTGAAGGCCCGGAACAGTGATGTTCCGGGCCTTTTTTTCAATCATGACTGATCTTTCCTCCATGTCGATGCGACGCCGAATTCGAGCCCGGTTTGAAGTTCTGGCATTTCATCTTGCCTCTCGCCTGATACCCAGCCTGTCCCGGCGATCTATAATGGCCCTGGCGCGCTTCTCGGGCCGTTTGGCGTGGCTGGTAGCCCGGCGGGAACGGCGCGTCGCCTTGGCCAATCTGGACCTGGCCTTCGGGTCTTCATTGTCATCGGACGAAAAACGGAACCTTGTTCGAAAATCGTTTTCCACCTTTGTCTTGACCGGTTTGGACTATTTCTGGTTTTCCCGGGATCGCGAAAAACGTATGGCAGACTGGGTTGTGGTTCATGACAACAATTGGCCCTGGATGCGGCAGGGTGCCACAATTGCCGTAACCGCGCACTTTGGAAATTGGGAGATTCTGGGATGGTTGACTGTCCAGCACGGCTCAAAGATCGCCAGTGTCGCCAAGCCCGTGAAGAATTCCCTGATTGATGCGGAAATCAACCGGATGCGCACCTTATCCGGACAGCGGATTATTCCCCGGGAAGGGGCGCTCCGTTCTCTGGTGCGGGTCTTGCGTGAAGGCGGTACGATTGCGCTCCTGCTGGATCAGGACACCCTGCCTGCCGAAGGCGGCGTGTTCGTTCCCTTCTTTGATGTTCCTGTTCCGGTCTCCACGGCGGCGGCGGGACTGGCGTTGAAGCTGAAAGTCCCGATCCTGATGGCGTTCTGCGCCAGCAACGAAAAAGGGGTCTATCATTGTCATACCCGTGAACTGCTGTTGCCGGAAGACATGGAGGGCCTGACGCCCGAAGCGGTTACCCTCCGGATTACCCACTATCTTGAAAAACAACTCAGGGAAGATCCCGGGCACTGGCTTTGGACCTACAAGCGATGGAAGCGCCGTCTCCCCGAGTTTGATCCCTCGCGCTATCCCTATTACGCGGATTGCTGAAGCCGGCCTGTTGGGGTCCCTGTTTTGGGAACCGTTCTCCAGCGGCGATGAACCCAGATCCATTGGTCGGGATATTCCCGAATCACATCTTCGATGATTTTGGTGTAGAGTTGGGTGTAGTGACTGATGGTTTCCGGTTTCCGATCGGGCGGCGGCGGGATAGGGGCCATCACCTTGACCCGATGGTGTCCATTGGCAAGCCGGATCATGAAGACGGGAACAACGGCGGCACCCGACTGGGCCGACATATAGGCGAGTCCCGGACTCGTGCAGGCGGGTTTGTCGAAGAAATCCACGAAGATGCCCTCCGTGTCGATCATGTTCTGGTCGAGGATGAAGGCCACGATTTCGTTCTTGCGCAGAGCACCCAGGCATTGGCGGTAGGAATTATGGGCGGGCACGAACTTCAGCCCGAATCGGCTCCTGGCCGCCATCCACCAATCGTTGATCGCCTTGTTTTTGATGACTTTCGTGATGATCGTGGTGGGGTAGTTGAACTGGGGGGCAATGGTGCAAAGGAGGTCAAAGTTACCCACATGGGCCGTCAGGGCAAGCAGTCCCTTCCCGGCGGAAAGGACGTCCCGTATGGGAGCTTCATCGTCCCAGAGGATGAAGTCCTTGAGATAGTCATTCGAGACGGAGGGCATGCGCATTTCCTCGGCGGCATTCATGCCGAGATTGCGGTAAACCTGATTTAATATCTGGCGACGCTCGGCGTCGTTTTTTTCAGGAAGGCTGCGTCGGAGTGCTTCCACGGCATCCCGGCGATGGTGACGGATCATGGTGCCGTAAAACCAGCCGAGGGCGCTTCCCAGCGCCAGTGCCGGGTTTAGCGGGAGCGCTCCGAAGATTTTGCTCAAACACTTGAGTAAGACTGAAAGCATGATCTCGGTAAGTTATTGATTAACGAAGGTTTGGTCAAGCAAGGGGGCAGGGGTGGGTTACTTCATTCTTCATGATTAAAGGGTAGGGAGGTCTCTCCGAGGCCTCCGAAGCTGAAAAGGTGTATCATTAGACAGGGTGTGATGATTCGGTTACAGCGGAGGCCTCGGAGAGGCCTCCCTGCCCTGAGAATTTCGACAGAATGGCAATGCGGATGGCTATTGGCGAACGACTCGATAGGGGCCCTTTTGGAAAATGCAGAGGGCGTCAGGATTTGGTTTTGGATCGAGCGTGTCTGTATAAATCAGCAGGCTTCCTGCCGGAGGATGGACCCGGGATGAAAGCGGGGCGGGCCAATATCCAGCTTTGATATACAACATGCTCTCGTCAACCGCAGATAAAGCGGCGGAATAAACGGTGGCAGGATTCTGTCCGCCTGCCCATTCGACCAGGGCCGACAGCGCCGGGTCAGGCGGGGATTGAAATCGAATGGGTAAAACTGAAATGGTGAACGCCACGATCATAATGACGATGGAGGTGATTCCCAGTTTGCGTCGATAGAGTCTTCTCAAGCCATGCCAGGGCAGGGTGGCCAGTCCATAGCCACCGAGGATGGCCAGCATGGGGTAAAGCGGAAGTGCATAGCGGGGGCGTTTATCCGGGAACAGAGTGATGACGACAGCCCATGCCACGATCCAGATCAGGGCGAGGGTGAGGGCATTCCGGTGATGACGCGAAACGGTTCCCCGCATCCATCGGGCAATACCGTACACCAGGAGAATCATCCACGGCCAATAGGTCTTACCGTTTTCAACCGCGTAGTACCAGATGGGTTTATTATTGATGTGCCCCTGCATCCGTTGAACCACCTCGTGGCCGAAGTACTGGTTAATGAAAAGTTCCCCGTGAAGTATGGCCATAGAGAGATGCCAGGGTAAAGCAATGGTCAGGGTCATCACCAGGAATCCGATGAAATCGCGGACTCTGAGAAACTTGAATGACGGCCCAATGAAATACCAGCTGATGAAAATGCAGGGAACCAGAAAGGCCAGGAGGGGTTTGCAGAGGAGGGCGAGCCCCAGGGGGATGCCTGCCAGCCAGGCCCAATGGCGACGACGGGTGTGGGCGGCGGCAATCCACAGGGCGGCGGCCGCCAGCATGAACAAGAGTTGCCACATGTCCAGGGAGATTTCCCGCGTGCGGCGGAAGAACTCATAACTCAAGGCGAGAATGGAGCCTGCGGCCAGGGCCGAGGCTCGCCCCATGAGACGGCGCGTCATCGAGACGGTTAGCAGTACACAGCCTGCCGCCGCGAGGATGGTGGGGATGCGAACGACCGCCAGCGTGATGCCAAACAGGTGGAGAAGTAGGCCGTGAATCCAGAAGACAAGGGGTGGCTTATTGAAGTACGGGACGGCCGGGTGTTCATGGAGACTCCAGAACAGGCTTGGATTCCGCCATGCCTGAAGCCCGACGGCCCCATAATGAGCGGTTTCCACCCTGAAATCTCCCTGATCCAAATGCGGTAAAGTCACCGCAAAAAGGAGCAGGAGGGGAATGATGTAAATCCAAAATGTTCGTTTCATTCGTGTTGAATGACGGGAAGATATTGCATCTGGTCCCCGGTTGCACTAATTTTTCGCTCTATGAATCAGATTCTCGCGAAGGCCTCCATTGAGCAAAGGGCGTTTTATGCGCTTCTGGCGACGGTCTTCACGATTACCTTTTCAATCGCTCTGGGGCAGGTATTTGCCGGGCTTTGTCTGCTGTTGTTTTTGGCCGGGGTGGCACTACGACAAATCCGGATTCATCTGCCGTCTGTATTGTTGGCGGCGGGAGTGTTTATCGGTCTGGCAATCGTTTCATCGGTTTGGGGCGGGGCGTGGTCTGGATTGTGGCAACGGTGTGGAAAATTGGGATGGTTCCTTTTGATTCCTGTGGCGGCCTCCCTGCTGGTTCAGCCCGAACGGGAGCTGAAATTAATCCGGTCATTTCTGGCTGGTTGCGCGGTTCTGGCCATCAAGGATCTTGTGCTCTATCCTGTTTTGGCATGGTGCAAGCCAGCTCCCGACTTTCTGACGGCCTTGATTGACAAGGGATCCATGACGGACGGGCAGATGTTGATGTTGGGGGTGGTGGGTTCAACGGTGCTGATTTTGAACGCGGTCAAAACGGGGCGGCGGGCTCTCTGGTGGGAGTGGGGCCTTCTGGCGGTGCAGGTGGCTGGACTGCTGATTAACTTTAAACGGGGGTCGTGGTTCTGCGCGATCATTCTGATCGGGGTGGCCATTTTATGGAATTTGCGCTGGCGTGCCTGGATACCGGTTATGCTGGTGATTTTCCTGTTTTTTATGATTCCGCCGGTGCAATCGAGGATTGCGCAATTAAAGCGGGAGTTTAACGTGGAAGGCGGAGGACGCCTCACCATGTGGTTTAAAATTGCTCCCGCCCTTATCCGGGAACACCCGCAAGGTGTGGGATATGGATGCCTGACCAATGAGATGATGCGCGAGGCGTTCCGGCGGGTGGAGCCGAACCGGAATCACCTGCATTCCAATTGGGCGCAGGTGTTGGTTGAAACCGGCTGGGTGGGGTTGGGGCTCTATTTGATCTGGATGTTCAAATCGGTGTGGGATGGCGTCCTCAAGGTCTGGCGCACACGCGGCGCTAGGATGGATGGATGGGTGGCCCTGTTCCTGTTGGCAGGCCTGCTGCTGAACGGGCTGGTGGAATTCAACTTCGGGGATACGGAAATCATCTTCATCTATGCCGTGATCATGGGGTGGCTCGCGGCACGACGTAATGCGCAATCCCTTTCGGTTTAGGGACTATCTTTTTGGGGAGATTGCCGTTTCTTCCGGAAGAAGTCCTGCAGCATGGCCCGGCAGGGCTCTTCCATAATTCCCTGGATGATTTCGGGTCGGTGGTTGAGTTGAGGGTGATTCAAGATGTTAAACACCGAGACGGCGCCGCCCCGCTTGGGGTCCGCAACCCCGAAGACGACCAGCGGGATGCGGGCCAGAACGATGGCCCCCGCGCACATGGGGCAGGGCTCCTTGGTGACGTAGAGAATGGTGTCGGTCAGGCGCCAGTCACCCGCCGCCGAGGCGGCCTGGGTAATGGCGATCATCTCCGCATGGGCCGTGGGATCTTTCAGTAATTCGGTCTGGTTATGGGCCCGCCCGATCACGGTGCCGTCCTTGACGATAATCGCCCCGACCGGAACTTCATCGGCATCGGCGGAGCGTTGAGCCTCCCGCAATGCCAATTGCATAAAGTAGTCGTGGCCGTGTTCCATCATGGCTGCGCAGGC